>JAPLJH010000104.1 GCA_026388695.1 Deltaproteobacteria bacterium
ACACAGCCCCTGGAGCTCTTTCACCAAAACATTGAAAGATTCCGGCAAGCCTGCCTCCAGAAAATTATTGCCTTTAACGATCCGCTCGTATGTCCTTGTTCTACCGCCAACATCGTCAGACTTGACTGTTAAAAATTCCTGCAACGTATATGCCGCGCCATACGCCTCCAAGGCCCAGACCTCCATTTCGCCAAGACGCTGTCCACCGAACTGCGCCTTACCGCCAAGGGGCTGCTGGGTAACCAGCGAATAGGGCCCTGTGGAACGGGCGTGGATTTTATCATCAACCAAATGATGGAGTTTCAGGATATACATGGTGCCAACGGTTACCGGGTTGTCGAACTTTTCTCCGGTCAGCCCGTCATACAAAGTGGCCTGCCCAACCTCGTCCATTCCGGCTTCAACCAGGAGGCTCCGAATCTCGCTTTCATGGGCCCCGTCAAATACCGGCGTGGCGATATGCAGCCCGGTGCCCATGCGCCTGGCAAGGGTCAACAGTTCTTCATCCGTCAGTCCTTCGGTCAACTGCCCATATTCATCTTCGGAATACACCGTTTGCAACTTTTCCTTCACCGCCGCAACCTGATGCTGTTCGGCAAGGAGTTGGATCTGCTGCCCAAGGCGTTTGGCAGCCAGACCAAGATGCACCTCCAACAACTGCCCCACGTTCATACGGGAAGGAACACCCAGCGGGTTCAAAACAATATCCACTGTGGTGCCATCGGCAAAATAGGGCATATCCTCTTCGGGCATGATCCGGGAAACAACACCCTTGTTTCCGTGACGGCCGGCCATCTTGTCGCCCACGGACAGCTTACGCTTGGTGGCGACATAGACCTTGACCATCCTGATAACTCCGGGCGGCAGATCATCGCCTTTCTTGAGCCGGGTAATCCGCGCCTCATAACGGTCTCGCACCAGTTTGACCTGGCTTTCATACCGCTCGAAAAGAAGCGCCACCTCGCCTTCAAACTTGTCTTTCTCGGCATAATCAATCAGCTTGATGCCAGAGAGGGACAACTGTTCAATCACCTCACGGGAGATCTTCTTACCCTTGGCAAGCAGGGCCTCGCCTTTTTTGTTCTTGATCGCACTTTTTGCGGTCTTCCCGTCAAGAAGATCGGCCAGACTGTTTCGGACACCCTTTTTCAGACAGTTGACCTCGTCCTCCATGTCCCGCTCAAGAGTCTTGATCTCAAACTCGTCAATGGCCAGGGTGCGTTCATCCTTTTCAACCCCCTTGCGGGAAAAGACCTTGGCGTCGATGACCACCCCTTCGGCCCCGGGCGGAACCCGCAGGGAGGTATCTTTCACATCGCCGGCCTTCTCCCCGAAGATGGCGCGCAACAATTTTTCTTCCGGCGAAAGCTGGGTTTCCCCCTTGGGGGTTACCTTGCCCACCAGGATGTCTCCGGACTTGATCTCGGCCCCGATCCGGATAACCCCGGACTCATCGAGATTGCGCAAGGCTTCCTCGCTCACATTGGGGATATCCCGGGTGATTTCTTCCTTGCCCAGCTTGGTATCCCGGGCAACGGTTTCGAACACCTCGATATGCAGAGAGGTATAGGTATCCTTTTTCAGCATCTTTTCGCTGATCAGGATGGAGTCCTCAAAGTTGTAGCCACGCCACGGCATGAAAGCGATGGTTACGTTCTTGCCCAATGCAAGTTCGCCCAAGTCACAGGCCGGGCCATCGGCAAGAATGTCTCCCTTTTTCACCCGCAGTCCTGGATTCACTAAAGGCCGCTGGGTAAAACAGGTATTCTGGTTCGATTTCTTATATTTCTCAAGGCGATAGATGCCTATGCCGGTGGTAAAACCGTCTGTGCCAGGCTTGTCGTAACGAACCACTACCCGGTTGGCATCGACCTCTTCCACCACCCCATCGCCGCCGGCCAGCAAGCAGACGCCGGAATCCTTGGCCACGGTTAATTCGAGACCGGTCCCGATCAAAGGAGCCTCCGGCCGCAAAAGAGGAACGCCATGGCGCTGCATGTTGGAGCCCATCAGGGCCCGGTTCGCGTCGTCATTTTCCAGAAAAGGAATAAGCGAGGCGGCAACACTCACCAACTGGTTGGGAGAGACATCCATCTGGGTTACGGCATCAGACTCAGTGGAGAGTACCTCCCCGTCCTGCCGGGCAATAAGGGTGTCCGGCACAATCTTGCCTTTCCCATTCAGTTCGGTTTTTGCCTGGGCAATGACATGCTCCTGTTCATCCAGAGCAGTCATGTAGGAAATTTCCTTTGTCGCCTTCCGGCCCTTGACGTTCCGGTATGGGGTCTCGATAAAACCGAATTCATTGACCCGGGCATAGGTGGCGAGCGAAACAATCAGGCCGATATTCGGGCCTTCCGGTGTTTCAACAGGACAAATCCGCCCGTAATGGGTCGGGTGAACATCGCGTACCTCAAAGCCCGCCCGCTCACGGGAAAGACCACCCGGTCCAAGAGCACTCAATCGGCGCTTGTGCGTTACCTCGGACAAGGGATTGGTCTGGTCCATGAACTGGGAAAGCTGACTGGTGCCAAAAAATTCCTTGATCGCAGCGGTAATGGGCTTGGGATTGATCAGGTCATGGGGCATCAGAGCCTCAACCTCCTGAATGCTCATCCGCTCACGAATAGCGCGTTCCATACGGACAAGTCCCATGCGGTACTGATTTTCCACCAACTCGCCCACCGTCCGGACCCGACGGTTGCCAAGATGGTCGATATCGTCAATGGGTCCCTGGCTGTCTTTGAGACGCGCCAGATACCTAACGGCCAGCATGATATCGTCCTTGGTCAGGGTGCGGTGCTCAATATCGGTGCTCAGGCCCAACCTTGCATTGATTTTAAAACGGCCCACCTCGGAAAGGTCATAGGTGTCGGCGCTGAAAAACAAATTCTCAAAAAAGGCCGAGGCGATTTCGTGTGTTGGCGGGCTGCTGGGCCTCAGTCTGCGATATATTTCAAGCAGAGCTTCTTCCGGGGTGTTGACCTTGTCTAGGGCCAGGGTCTTGCGGAAAGAATCGGAAACCTTGATGCCGTCGATGAAGAGGAGTTCAAACTCTGAGATTTTCGCCGCGATGATGTCATCGAGCATGGTCTCGGTCAATTCCGTATTGCAGGGAAAAATGACCTCGCCGGTCTTTGGCGCCACGATATCGCGGGCAAGAAACTTGCCGACCAGGCTCTCGGCTTCGATGTCAAAATGGGTGACCCCTGCCTCGGTAATTTTCTTGGCCAGGACTTTGCCGATCTTGCGGCCTTCCTTGGCGATAATTTCTCCGGTTTTCGGATCAACGATGTCATGGGTTACCTTTTGTCCAACCATGACATCTGCTGAAAATTCTTTCTTGAATTTCTTACGGCTCACGGAAATTTTTTCCGTGTCGTAGTAGTAGCGCAGCAATTCATCCCCGCTGTAGCCAAGGGCCTTGAGCAGGGTGGTTACCGGAAATTTGCGGCGCCGATCGATACGAACATACAGGATATCCTTGGCGTCAAACTCAAGATCAATCCAGGAACCACGCACCGGAATAATCCTGGCCGAATAGAGAAGCTTGCCGCCGGAATGGGTCTTGCCGCCGTCATGGCTATAGAAAAGGCCGGGAGAACGCTGCAACTGACTCACAATAACCCGCTCGGTTCCATTGACAACATAGACTCCAGTCTTGGTCATCAACGGCATGCTGCCCAGGTAAACCGCCTGCTCTTTGATGTCTCGGATGTTCTGCACGCCGGTTTCGGCATCAGTGTCGTAGGAAACAAGACGCACCGTAATCTTGACGGGAACCTCGTAGGTCATCCCCCGCTGGATACACTCCTCCACGGAATATTTCGGCTCTCCAAAGTTATACCGCACAAACTCAAGAGAACAGGTCCCGTTGAAATCCTGAATGGGGAAAATACTTTTAAAAATCCCCTGAAGACCGCTGTCCGAGCGCTGATCTGGCTCAGTGTCCTTTTGCAGGAACTTTTCATAGGACAGCCCCTGCATCTCGATGAGATGTGGGATATCAACAATACTCTTGGTTTTGGCAAAACTTTTCCGAACTCGTTTGATAGTTTGCATGCAGCAATACCCTCATCTATTTAGCGGTGGCGGATGGGAACGGGTCCCCGGTGTGGAGCGTCAGAAGATGCATTGTGCCATAAATCATGGAGGCCAAATTCTCTCCCTTTGATAAGAACGCAAGAACGCTACGGGGGAATCCCCCGTAGCGTCGCTGCATCTCTTGTTGTCTCTGGGGCTTGACCAAGCCCCAGAAAATGCTATATTTTTCTTGCTGATACCTGAGAAGATCAGCAAGAAAACAGAACTGTGTTCACACTACTTGATCTCTACAGTTCCGCCAGCAGCCTCGATCTTGGCTTTGATATCGGCAGCTTCATCCTTGATCGGGCTGGGTGCGCCTTCGACCAAGTCTTTTGCTTCCTTGAGGCCAAGAGAGGTAATAGCACGAACCTCTTTGATAACCCCGATCTTCTTGTCGCCAGCAGTGACAAGAATTACGTCAAACTCGGTTTTCTCTTCCGCAGCAGCCCCTGCATCACCACCACCCGCAGGCGCAGCCATCATTGCAACCGGAGCCGCAGCGGAAACACCAAATTTATTTTCAAGTTCCTTGATGAGCTCGGAAAGCTCAAGAACGGTCATGTTAGAGATGAAATCGATTACGTCTTCCTTAGATACTGCCATTGCTATATCCTCCAAATACTATTCTTGTTTAGTTGTCGCCCTGACCTTTCTGGTCCTTTATTGCCTGCAATGCGTACAACGCCTTTTGCGGAACAGCGCTGAGCACCCGTACAAAAGTGGTCGGAACAGCGAGCATAACTGCAAGCAGTTGCGCCCGGAGTTCATCCTTACCAGGCAATGTGGACAATGCCCTCAGATCGTCTGCCGTAAGCAATTTGCCATCTAAAACTGCCGTCTTGATTTCAAGCTTTGGATTCGTCTTAATAAACTCAATCAAAACTTTAGCCGGCGCCACCGGATCCCCATCAGCAAAAGTAACTGCCGTTGTTCCTACCAGGAACTGATCCATGGGCTCAAAGGGTGTTCCTTTGATTGCCAGCCGCAACAAGGTGTTTTTGGCGACACGGATATCGGCGTTGCTCTGCTTGAGATCACGGCGGAGTTGTGAGATGACAGGCACGGTCAGACCACGATAATCGGAAACAACGGCAAACTTGGCATGGGCCAACCTGCTGCTGAGTTCCTCGATTACCGCAACCTTATCGTCTCGATTCAATTCCTCTACCTCCTTTAAACTAACAAAATATTAGGGTTAGTGAGAAGCAGCCGAGGTCGACCGGTACAGACGAATGCGTTGTTTTCCATCTGATGGAAACAACGCATGTGACGACACTGCAAAAAAAGCAATGACATTCCGCCTCGGTAGGCCAACGCATGGGGGTCTTTCAAGACCAATACGCCGATTAAACCACTTGGTACCCACGGTCTTTGACGACTTAACTGCTTGATACAAAATATATAAACGCTGGATACAACCAGCGAGGATCAACGTCTACTAGGCATGCTTACAAAGGACTCGCAGTTCCATGGGATCGAGTTTCAATCCCGGCCCCATCGTGGTGGACAAATACACCGCCTTCAAATAAACACCCTTACTGGAAGAAGGCTTGAGCTGGACCACCTTGTCAACAAAAGCGAGAATATTTTCCTGCAATTTTTCAATGCCGAATGACGACTTGCCAATCATGCAATGAAGAACCCCTGCCTTATCAACCTTAAAATCCACCTTACCGGATTTAATTTCTTTGACGACCCGACCGACATCAAAAGTAACCGTGCCCAGTTTCGCGTTAGGCATCAAATTGCGGGGTCCAAGAACCTTGCCGATCTTACCGACGGTACCCATCATATCCGGGGTGGCAACTGTTCTGTCAAATTCCAACCAGCCACCTTGAATTTTCTCAAGAAGCTCATCGCCACCGGCATAATCCGCGCCAGCATCAAGAGCTTCCTGCACCTTCTCGCCCTTGGCAAAAACAAGAACACGCTCTGTTTTCCCGGTACCATTAGGGAGGACGACGCTGCTCCGCACCATCTGCTCTGCATGACGAGGATCAACACCAAGATTGAGAGCCAGATCAACCGACTCATCAAATTTAGCGAACTTACCCTGCAACGCAAGAGTAACAGCTTCCTCCAGGTTATAAGCCTTCGTCGGATCAAGCTGCGCTACACTGTTTTTATATTGCTTGCCTTTCTTTGCCATGGCGCTCTCCAAACATTCAAGCCTTCACACATCAGAAGTGCTACGGTTAACCCACTAATACATCCATTGAAAAATAGTCAAACTTGCGATCAATCGACGATTGTAATCCCGCAGCTCCTCGCCGTTCCTTCAATAATCCGCATTGCGGCATTGATATCGTACGCATTCAGATCGGGAAGTTTTCTCTCGGCAATCTCTTTAATCTTATCGCGGGTAATCTTGGCAACACGATCCTTCTTGGGATTGCTCGACCCCTTGCCAAGACTGCATGCTTTAAAAAGCAGCGTTGAGGCCGGCGGGGTCTTGGTGACAAAAGTAAATGAACGATCGGCATATACGGTGATCACCACCGGAATAATCGTATCGCCCTCCGCCTGGGTTTTTGCATTGAACGCCTTGCAAAACTCCATGATGTTAACGCCACGCTGGCCAAGGGCCGGGCCAACTGGAGGCGACGGATTCGCTTTGCCGGCTGGAATCTGTAACTTTATGTATCCTTCAATCTTCTTAGCCATCGCTGGAACTCCCACATGTCGGAAACTGCTTCCCTGTCTTTTTCTCTGCGACAAGGAGCCAGACAGCCCGACATCATAAATTTAGTGACCGTCACGAAACAACCATTCCATTTTAGCTCAATTCGTTACGGCCACTTATGCCGATCACGATTTTTCAATGTTACGATTATTTTCGAATAACGGCTGAGCGAAACAAACTACCTCTATGTGCTACGCAATCCTTGTCAGAATTACAAAAAAACGACTACCCTCTGCTCACCTGGATATATTCAAGCTCAACCGGAGTTTCCCTGCCAAAAATAGAAACCATCACCCGAACCCGGCCCTTCTCCGGGAAAACCTCATCCACAACACCTTGAAAATTATTGAATGGCCCATCGATAACCCGGACAACATCGCCATACTCAAAAGAAACCTTTGGCTTCGGCTTGAGGGCGCCATCCTTGATCCGGCCAATAATCTTCATGGCCTCTTCATCGGTAAGCGGCACCGGGTTCATGTCGTTTCCAACAAAACCAGTTACCTTCGTGGTATCACGAACTATATGCCAGGTCTCATCATTGAGATCGACATTGACCAGAATATATCCTGGAAAAAATTTGCGGGAGGATGTTTTTCGTGCGCCCTTGACCATTTCAACAACTTGCTCCGTAGGAACAAGGATTTCCCCAAACATCTCTTCCTGGCCCGCATTCTTAATGCGCTCAAGCATGCCGGTCTTCACCTGCTCTTCAAAGCCGGAGTATGTATGAACAATATACCAGTGACGT
>JAPLJH010000048.1 GCA_026388695.1 Deltaproteobacteria bacterium
GGCGAAATTCAGTAGGATAGTGCCAAAAGCCTCTTGTTCTGGAGGGGCCAAGGCACGATAAGCAACCAAACAGAACTAAGCATGTAGATATCGGGAGGGGAGTATTTTCGGACGCGGGTTCAACTCCCGCCGCCTCCACCAATTTAGTTACGGCAACGTCCGGTAAAGTACAGGAAGCCCACATTCCATAAGGTTTGTGGGCTTTTTTGTGTCCAGCGCATCTAAGGAAAAATATCGGCATCTGGGGGGGGCCAAAGAACCTAGTCAGGGGAGTTGCGCTCTGGTCGTGGATCGATAACGTTATCCGCAACGCATGACTTTAAGCCCTAGTCCTTTTTGCAAGCAATCGGCTGCTAAAATTTCCAGGTGACACCCGCAAGCACGGTGTAATCGGTCTCGGGATCCGTGAGGCCGTATTTGATCCCACAATCGAGATCAAGCTCCTCTGACAGGGCATAGACCAGGCCGACCAAGAAGAAGGCGGGATCGTTTCCGGTGAGTTTAGCGGGATTGCTTTCGACGCCGAGGTTCGCCACCGCCCGGAGGTCGTCCCTCACAGCAAGGCTCGCGGCAACGGAGGCATGCCAAATGTCCTTTTCTTCATCCAGGGTGTTCTCGCCTCGGATATAGCCGAGGTTCAGATGGAAGGCCCAGGGGGCCATTTCCTGTGAGGCAATGAAAAAGAGGCTGTAGGTTGCCTTGCCTGCGCCCAAGCCCCTTTCGTCGTCTCCGGTGGGCAGGGTGAGACCCGGTTTGATGGCAAGGCTCAAGTCGTCATGTTCATAGAACCGCCACTTTACTTCAATAGCGGTGTCGGAGATGCCATTTTCGGTCAGAGTGAAGTCCGGCTCTTTTACCCTGAGATGCTGATAGGGAAGGCCGACCACCAGATCCACCGTCTCGCTGAGGCCATAGGAGAGAATCGCTGCACCCTCGGTTTTTGTCGAGGTGACGCCGTCTTCCTTATCATGTCCATACTCGCCGTTCATTTCCAGCTGGGCCTTGCCCGCGCCCATGGTCCCAGCATCGTCTGTGATCAACGGGTGGGCGGCAAAGGCGTTAGTTGCGCAAGAGAAAAGGGCAAAGAGGCCAAGGGGAAAGAGGCGCAATTGGCGACGAACAATGGTGATGCGGTAAGGGAAACGCATGGATTCCTCCGGGGTTGTAGAGAGTTACGAACGTATTATTGCTAACAAGGATAATAGGCCCTCGGGGAAAAAAGCAAATAAAAATGAGGAGGCACGGTTCAGCGTGGCGCTTTGGTCCCTTTTTGGGACAGAAGCTGGAGCAGATCTTTGCCGTGCTTCTCGTATGCTGTGCGAATGAGATCTTTGAGGGCGGGGCGAATATTTTCCAGGTGGGGCAATGGCTGAATAGTCGGCAGGTAGTGTTCCGGCGGCAGTTGCGGCTTGATGCGCATTTTGTTTTCCATGCTCTGGGCCATGCCCATTTCCATGCCGCCTTCCATGCTTCCTGCCTTGTTGGCGTCGCCCAGGGTTTTGAGGAAACCCATGATGGAGCCCAGATCGTTTTTCCGGTAGAAGGTCTCGATTTCTTCGTTGATTGTATCCCGGTATTTTTTGAGTTCGTCAAATTTAGTTCGGTATTCGGCGGTATGTACTTCAAGGCGTTCGTAGCAATCGAAAACCAGGTTTTTAAAGCGCCCGGAATGGGTGAGCCCGTGAATCCGCACCCCGGAAAAAACCCTTTGTTGGATGGTGTCGGATTGGGTCAAGTAGGGGTCGTAGAAAAGATCTGTGGGCAGACCGGTAAGCGCCAAAAATCGGTGGATGAGGTCTTCGTCTTTGAGCACGATGTAGATGCGGATCAGATCAAAACTGATCCGTTTTTCCAGGATAAAGGAGTATTGCCGTGTTTTTTCGGCAAAGTCGAGCTTGTCATCTTCGATGAGTTTTCTGAAGCCGAAATAACGGTCTGCGATCTCCTTTTTTATCTCGTAGGCAAGCACGTCGTGGATGTCCGGGCTGTACGGGCTCATTCAACGCATCCCTTTCTAGGTCTCTTGGCAGCAGTGTTAACGGCGATGGCGCGGGCCTGATGTTATCCCGTATTCAAGTGTAGCATAGAAGGGCAGGGGGGCAGGCAACAATCTATCAGCCCAGGATCAGCCCTTGGGCAAAAGAGATCAGGGGGTGCATGATCTTTGGGATGACGCCGGTGTAAAACAGGGCCAGGAGGATGAAAAAGCCGAGGGGCTCCAGCTTGCCATAGATTCGGGCCAGCTCTGGGGGGAGAAGGTTGCTGAGCACCTGGCTGCCGTCCAGGGGCGGGATGGGGATCAGGTTGAAGACGGCCAGCATCACGTTTATCCAGACGCTGGCGGCGATCATTTGGATCAGCGGCCAGAAGATGGTCATGGGCAGCACATTGGCGAGCGGGATCAGTAGCCGGGCGGCAAGGCCGCTGGCCACAGCCAACAAAAGATTTGCGGAAACCCCGGCCAGGGAGACCCAGACCATGTTTTGGCGCGGATTTTTAAAATAGCGGGCATCCACCGGCACCGGTTTGGCCCAACCGATCTTCATGATCAGAAAGGCCAGCACCCCAAGGGGGTCAAGGTGGCGGAGCGGGTTCAGGCTGAGCCTGCCCAACCGCTGGGCCGTGGGATCGCCAAGCTTGTAGGCAACAAAGCCATGGGCAAATTCGTGCACCGTGAGGGCCAGCAGAAACGGGGGGGCAAGAATGGCAATTTCCTGAATGAGCTTGGGGATGTCCATGGGCGGTTATTGATCCGGAAGAGAAAAATGTTCTTTGATGAAGGCGGTTTCCGTGGCCCGGTCGTGTACCAGGCCATCAAGGCGGGCGTCGAGCAGGCAGCGCAGGATGGTACCATAGAGCGGTCCCGTCGGGTAGCCCATTTGTTCCAGGTCGTTGCCGTCGGTTTCCAGCTTCAGATGGCTCCAGTCCGTAACGTAGAGGGAGATGGCCTTTTTGCCGGATTTCTTTTTTATGAGCCCCATGAGGTGCAAAAGCCCTTCCGGGGAAAGACCCTTGAGCAGGTGGTACAACCCGCTGGGGTTTTCCGGCATGGCGCGCTTCATGATTCCGACAATTCGTGTGGCCGCGAGTTTTTCCCGGACAAGAAACTGTCGGTGGCGTAACGGCACCTCGAAACGTTCGCAAAAGGCCACCACCTCGCGCACAGTCAGGCTGGTCATGAGGGCCATCAGATAGACCAGCCATTGGCGGCAGGGCTGGTCAAGGTAGAGAAGCCGGTGCCAGGCCAGGGCCTGCCGGGTTTCCTCCAGAATCGTGGTGAGCTTCGGGTCGATGCGGAGGGTGGGATGGAGAAACCGTAGCAGGCCGAGGTCTGCCATGCGGTTTATGGCCGGGATGGGGTTTTCTTCGGAGAGGATGAAGGTGAGCTCGTTGAAAAAACGCTGGCCAAAGAAGCGGTCAAAAAGCTCCATTTTTACTGCGTTTCTGATGAGTTTTTCCGTGTGCTTGCCGATCTTGAAGCCCATGCGCTGCTCAAAACGGATGGCGCGGAAGATCCGGGTTGGGTCTTCCACAAAGCTTAAGTTGTGCAGGATTCGGATCTGCCGGTCTTTCAGATCGTTCTGGCAGTTGAAAAAGTCCACCAGGGTGCCGAAGGTGTCCGGGTTGAGGTGGATGGCCATGGCATTGATGGTGAAATCGCGGCGGTAGAGGTCCAGCTTGATGGAGCTCAGCTCCACCGTGGGCATGGCAGCCGGGTATTCGTAGTATTCCAGCCGGGCGGTGGCAATATCGATCTTGAGGCCGTCGGGCAGTTTCACCACGGCGGTGCCGAATTTTTCATGGGTGCGCACCTTGCCACCCAGTTTTTTGGCGAGCTTCTTGGCATAGGCAAGGCCATCCCCCTCGATGACCACATCCAGATCGAGATTTTTGATGTGCAGGAGCAGATCGCGGACAAAGCCGCCCACCGCATAGGCGTGGCAGCCGGTCTCCTGCGCCACCTCGCCCAAGGTTTGCAAAAGGAGGATGATCTCGCGGTTCAAAACCTCCGCCATCAGACCGCTCAGATTGCGGTGGCGGGCCGTGGAGGGCTGCTCGTTATCGGCCAGCAGGCGGCGTGGGATGTGAGCCGGATCGTTGACCAGCAGGTGGAGAAGATCGGTGCGGGTAATGACCCCCAAGACCACGCCTTCTTCCACCACCGGGATAAAGCGCTGGCGGTTTCCGATGATGAGTTCCTGGATATCGGCCAGGGTGGCAGTGGGGGGTAGGGTGGCGAAATCGGTGGTCATGTAGTCGCTCACCGGGGAGTCGCCGAGCCCTAAGTGGATGGATTTGCCCACCACCAGGCGGGAGACGAGACCGATGGCTTCGTGCCGTTTATTGACGATGAGCAGCACCGTTATGTTGTAGCGGTTGAGCAGCTCGTCCGCCCCGTTGATCGTAAGGGTCGGCGGGCCGGAGATCACCGGGGCGGACATGAGCTCCCGGGCCAGGCGCTGGGGTCGGACATGCTTGTGCAGGAGCTGGATCAGCCGTTCTTCCGCCTCGATCAGGGTGAGATCCTTGATGGTGGCCGAGGCGGCCGAGGCATGGCCGCCTCCCCCGAAATCCCGGGCAATGGCCCCGACGTTCACCTCCGGAATCCGACTGCGGGCAATGAGTTGGGTGCGGCCTCCCATGTGGGTCAGGGCGAACAGGGTGTCCAGGTTCTCCATCACCATGAAACGGCGGACAATTACAGAGAATTCGTCAATATATTCAGGAGCTTCTATCTTGGCCACCACCAGATCCAGACCGTGGATGGTGTAGGTGGTGGCGGATTTGATCAGGGTATGGAGCAGGGTGACTTCTTGGCTGGTGAGCTCCTGGGCAATGAACTGGGAGATGGCATTGAGGTTGGCGCCCTGGCTCAGCAGCCAGGCGGCGGCCTCTAAATCTTCCGGACTGGTGGTGTCAAAGGCGAAGGAGCCGGTGTCTTCATAGATGGCCATGGCCATGAGGGTTGCTTCCTCCGGGGTGAGCGGGATGGCTTTTTCCCGGAGGAGTCGGACAAAGATGGTGGTGGTGGAGCCCACCAGCCGGACCTGTTCCACCGAACCGTGCAGGTCTTCGGGGGTGTCGGGATGGTGGTCGTACAGGTGGATGTCCAGACCGGGGTTGCTCAGGCATTGGCTGAAATCACCAATGCGCGAGGCCTGGCGGGTATCCACCACAATGAGCCGTTGGATTTGCTCTTGCGGGATGTTTTTCAGGCGCTGAAAGGTGTAGTGGTATTGCACCGACTGGGCGAGAAAATCCCGCAGGTTTCTTTCCTGGGAGCCGGAAAAGACAAGCACCGCCTCGGGATAGAGCTTGTGCGCGGCGATCATCGAGGCTAGTCCGTCAAAATCGGCGTTTACATGGGTGGTGATGACTTCCATAGATGGTAGGGCCTCTGTTTTGCGGAACTCTTAGAATGATTATAGACGATCATCCCAAGCGAGCAAAGAGATTCAGCCCCGGGGGTGGAATTTTTGGTGGGCGCTCTTGAGTCGGTTGCTGTCCACATGGGTGTAAATCTGGGTGGTGGCGATGTCGGCATGGCCCAGCATCATCTGCACGGAGCGGAGATCCGCGCCATGCTCCAGCAGGTGGGTGGCAAAGGAGTGGCGGAGCACGTGGGGGCTGATTTTCTTGGTGATTCCGGCCAGACGGGCGCTTTGCTGGACGATCTGCCAGAAACGCAGACGGGTCATGGCTTTGCCATGGCCGGTGACAAAGAGGAAATCGCTTGTTCGTTTTTTGAGGATCCGGGGGCGGGCGTCCCTGGTGTAGACCTTGAGATATTCGCGGGCCGCCTCGCCAAAGGGGATGAGGCGTTCCTTGGAGCCTTTGCCGAAAACCCGGACATAGCCGCCCATGAGATTGACTCCGGCCAGGGGCAGGTTGACCAGCTCCGAGACCCGCATGCCGGTAGCGTAAAGCAGGTGCAGCATGGCGTTATTGCGCAGGGCCAGGGAATCATCATTGGCCGGGGGGGCCAGAAGCCGATTGACCTCGGTGATGGTGAGTACCTTGGGGAGCGGGCGACCCGGCTTGGGCAGATCCAGGATGGCACAGGGATCAATGTCGATGCATTTTTCCGCCAGGAGAAATTTGAAAAAACTGCGCAACGAGGAGATTCGGCGGGCATTGCTTCGGTTGGAGATGCCTTGGCTATGGCAATGGTCGAGATAGGCGCGGAGGTGGCTGGCGTTAATATCGGTCAGTTGGCTGAGGCGTTTCGGGCGGAGAAAATCAAGAAATGAGGCAAGATCAGCCTGGTAGGCCAAGATGGTGTTGGCCGCCAGGCGGCGTTCCAGGGAGAGATATTGGAGAAACTGGTCGAGGAAAGGCTCGGAAAAAAAAGACGCTCCGTCGGGGGAAGAAGACGGCAGTTGAGGCCGGTCCCGGTCGGAGCGTTGGCAATGGTCAGCAGGTTTTCCTTGTTTGTTGTTCATCTATTGCAATGAACCAACAAGGGAGTGCGGCAAGTTAGTCGCGCTCGCCGCGCATCATGAGCTTGCGGATTTTCCGTTTGGATTCTGCTTGCTTGCGACGGCGTTTGGCGCTGGGCTTTTCGTAGTACTCGCGGCGTTTGAGCTCTTTCTTCATCCCATCAAGCTGCATCTTTTTCTTGAGCAGCCGAATCGCCTGTTCGATATCCCCTCTCACTTCTATTTCGATCATGATCTCTCCAGTATGCGGGTTGCAACGTGTTGAGGATGTTGCGCGGGTCAAAGAGTTTTTTGATCTCTTGCATGAGCGCCAGGGTCGGCGGATCAAGCTCCATGTCTAGATAGAGCGCTTTGGTCAGGCCAACGCCGTGCTCGCCGGACAGGGTGCCGTCCAGGCGTAGCACCTCTTCGAAAAGAAGCTGTTTGGCGGTGTTTGCATGCTGCACCTCTTGCGGGATATTTTTGTCCAACATGATGTTGACGTGGATATTACCGTCTCCGGCGTGGCCGAAGGTGAAGATCACCACCCCGAGCTCCCGGCTTAATTTTTCTGTGCAGGAGACCAGCTGCGGCAATCGGCTGCGGGGAACCACCACATCTTCGCTCATCTTGTGGGGTTTGAGGCTGAAAGCCGCTGGCGAGATGGCGCGGCGGGCGGCCCAGAGCTGCTCGGCCTCGGTCGGGTTTGCGGCGGTGCGGCTCTGGATGATTCCCGGTTGGGTCTGTAAAAATTCCGTCAACTGGTGGGTGGCAAGGGGTACGGTGTCCTTCTGGCCATCAAGCTCGATCAGGAGAAGGGCCTTAGCCTCTTCCGGAAAGGGGAACGGTAGTTTGTCCCGGACAATACTCAGGGCGGTGCGATCCATGTATTCCAGAGTGCAGGGGGTATGGTGGGCGAGGATGCCTGTCACCAGGCCGGTCGCCTCGATCATGCCTGTGCAGAGAACCAGCAGCGTGCTGCGGGCCTCCGGGGCGGGAAGGAGTTTGACCGTGATCTTGGTGACGATGGCCAGGGTTCCTTCGGAGCCCACCAGCAACCGGGTGAGATCGTAGCCCACCACCCCCTTGGCGGTTCTGACCCCGGTATGGATGAGGCGGCCATCGGGCAGCACCGCTTCCAGGCCAAGGACATAGTCGCGGGTCACCCCATACTTCACCGCGCTTGGGCCGCCGGCGCATTCGGCGACATTGCCGCCCATGGTGCAGAATTGCAGACTGGCAGGGTCGGGCGGATAATAGAGGCCGAGCCGAGCCGCCTCGGTGCGTAGATTGCCGGTGATGACCCCTGGTTCGACCACTGCGATTTGATTGTCCCGGTCGATCTCCAGGATGCGGTTCAGGCGGCTCATGACCATGACCAGGCCGCCTGCCACCGGCAAGGCCCCGCCGGTCATGCCGGTGCCTGCCCCCCGTGGCACCACGGGAAAGGGGGTGGCCGAGGCCAGCTCCATAATGCGGCAGATTTCTGCGGTGGAGCTGGGGAAGACCACGGCGGCGGGGGGATATTCCTGGCCGGTGCCGTCGTAGGAGTAACAGGCCAGTTCTTCCGGGACCGTGGTCACTTGGTCCTGGCCGACAATTTCCCGCAGTTTGGCGATGGTGTCCTGGTTCATCGAGTGTTTTCCGGTTGGCAGGAGTTTTTCCGGCAGAGTGTAGAAATCCCTACAAAATAAGAAGGGAAGTTATTATAAGGATACGTGTTCAGTATTCAATTCACTGTTGCGCCGCATTGGCAGCATGTTTCCTTACAAATCAGTACGCAACTATTCGGAAAAAAGCTATGGAAAAGAAGATTCGTTTGGCCCTTATCGCCGGGGGCAAATCCGGCGAGCGTGAGGTTTCGTTGGCCGGGGCCAAAGGGGTGGAGCAGGCGCTTAACCGGGAAAAATATGAGGTTCGCCGTTATGATCCGGCCACGGATTTGACCCAGTTGGCGGCAGATGCTCCAAAGATTGACGTGGCTTTTATCTTGCTGCATGGTCTTTTCGGCGAGGACGGCACCATGCAGGGGTTTCTCGATTTGCTGGGGATTCCCTATCAGGGGGCCGGGGTCCTGGGCAGTGCTCTGGCCATGGACAAAAATCTGGCCAAAGTCCTCTACCAACAGGCCGGACTCACCGTGGCGGCCTGGGAGATGGCGCAGCCGGAAGATCAGAAAAATCCCCGGCGCTTGCTTTCGCGGATTTCCTTGCCGGTGGTCATCAAGCCCATCCGCCAGGGCTCCAGTCTTGGGATGAGCCTGGCCCGCAGCGAAGAGGAACTGGTCCAGGGCCTGGCCAAGGCGTTTACCTTTGACAGCGAGGTCATGGTTGAGCAGTATGTGCAGGGTCGGGAGATCACCGGCGGGGTGCTTGGCAACAAGGAACTCACCGCCCTGCCCCTGGTCGAGATTATCCCCGGCGAGGAGTATGCCTTTTTTGACTATCAGGCCAAATACCAGGCGGGTGCTTCCCGGGAGGTTTGTCCGGCGCAGTTGCCGCTCGAGGTGACCGCCAAGGCGCAAGCGATCGCGCTGACTGCGCACCGGTCCTTGCATCTCAGGGGATACAGCCGGACAGACATGATTGTTGCCGATGACGGCATCTATGTTCTTGAGACCAACACCATTCCGGGCATGACCCCGACCAGCCTGTTGCCCCAGGCTGCCGCAGCCCATGGTCTTACGTTTCCGGCCCTGCTCGACCGGCTGATCGAACTGGCCTTGGCACAGAGATGAGTCAGGCTGCATATTTTTTGAAATAAACCGGACAGGTTTGCTATACTTTGTAAAAAGGTACGACAATCCCCGGCGAGACAGGGCCGGAAAAATCCAGCGGAGTAGCTGTCTTGACAGAATGTGCGCCGGGAAAAACAGGGCTCACCGCCCTGATTGTCGAGGATGACCAGGCCGTCTGCGATGTTTTGCAAATGTTCGTGGAAAACCTTGGCTACGCCGTTGTTGTCTGCAACACCGGCGCCTCCGCGCAGGAAGCTTTTGCCGCGAAGATCCCCCATCTTATCCTCATGGACTGGTTGTTGCCGGACATGGATGGCGTGGAGCTCTCCAAGACCTTCCGCGCCTCCGAACGGGGGAAATACCTCACCATCTTGATGATTTCCAGTAAAGATAGCCCGGAGGATATTGCCACGGCCATTGCCGCCGGGGTAGACTATTTTATATCCAAGCCCTTTGAAAGGAAGGTGCTGGACATCTGGTTGTTCGCAGCTTCCAGGCATGTGCAGGATTGCCTGTTGCGAGAAGAGGCTGATCTGGCCTTGGTCAAAATCCAGGAAGAGTTGGTGGACAACAATCTTCAGTTGGAAGAAGCGTTGGGCCGGGCCAATATCATGGCCGTGGAGGCGGAGCAGGCCTATATAGAGATCAATCAGATATTCAAGACCGTTGCCGGGGGTATCCTCCTGGTGGACAAGGACTGTAATATCCTGCGCTGCAACGATTCATTTCTCAAGATGGCCAGGGTAACCAGGGAGGAGTCTCGTGATCGCAAGTGCTATGAGATTTTCCACACGTGTCTGTGCGGCAGCGATGATTGTCCGTTGCAGCGGATCAAGAAAGGGAAAAAACGTATTGAAAGTGAGATAGAAAAGATAGCCCAAGATGGGCAGATTTCCTATTACAGCATCATTTCTACGCCCTATCATGGGCTATCCGAGGAAGTCGGGATTGTCGAGCATATCACCGATATCACCGAGCGGGTCAAGGCGGAAAAGGCCCTGGCCGAAAGCGAACGCCGCTACAAGGAACTCAGCCTGGTTGATGAGCTGACCCGTCTTTTTAACAAACGCTACTTCAACACCCACCTACAACTTGAGGTCGAGCGGGCCAATCGGCATGGCCATCCGCTCTCCTTGCTGCTGCTAGATATCGACAATTTCAAGCATCATAATGATACGTACGGGCATGCGGATGGCGATCGGGTCTTGGCCCGCCTGGGACAGGTGATCGCTGAGTCGCTTCGGACAAATGACGTTCCTTGCCGGTACGGCGGGGAGGAATTCACCATCATCCTGCCGGTGACCAGCGGCGAACAGGCAACCGTGGTGGCGGAGCGGATCAGGGCCCGTTTTGCCGGGGAGATTTTTCAACCGACCCCCCAGGAAACGGTGCGAAAAACCATAAGCATTGGCGTAACCCAATACCTCGCAGGGGAAAGCGGGCAGAGCCTGTTGGAGCGGGCCGATCAGAACATGTACGAGGCCAAGCAGAGCGGCAAGAACCGGTATGTCTTGAAGTGAAGTCCCCCAAAGCGGCGGAGGTTACGCCGCTCTCCTCTCCCCATCAGAACCTTTTTTCAAAATAGGGCGCAAGCACCGTGGGAATGGCGATGGAGCCATCTGTCTGCTGGTAGTTCTCAAAAATGGCGGCCAGGGTTCGTCCCACGGCCAGGCCACTGCCGTTCAAGGTGTGGACCAGGGCGCTTTTGTTCTGGCCCTTGGGCCGATACCTGATCCCCCCCCGCCGTGCCTGAAACTCCCCGAAATTACTGCATGAGGATATCTCCCGGTAGGTGTCCTGGGCGGGCATCCATACCTCGATGTCGTAGGTCTTGTTGGCGGAAAAGCCAAGATCGCCGCTGCAAAGTTGCACCACCCGGTAGGGCAGCTCCAGCAGTTGCAGCACCTCTTCCGCGTCGGCGAGCAGGCTTTCCAGCTCGGCGCTGGAGGTTTCCGGGGTGGTGAATTTCACCAGCTCCACCTTGTCGAACTGGTGCTGGCGGATCAGCCCCTTGGTATCCCTGCCGTAGGAGCCGGCCTCGGAACGGAAGCAGGGGGTGTAGGCCGTGTACTTGATGGGCAGCTCATGCTCGGCCAGGGTTTCGTCCCGGTGCAGGTTGGTCACCGGCACCTCGGCGGTGGGGATCAGCCACAGATCCCAATCCTTGATGCCAAAGAGATCTGCCTCGAATTTCGGCAGCTGGCCGGTGGCGGTCATGGTCTGGGAATTGACCAGAAACGGGGGGAGGATCTCGGTGTAGCCGTGCCTCTGGGTGTGGAGATCGAGCATGAAGTTGATCAGCGCCCGCTCCAGACGGGAGGCAAAGCCCTTGAGCACGGCAAAGCGAGCCCCGGACAGCTTGGCAGCCCGCTCGAAATCAATGGTCCCGGCCGCCTCGCCCAGCTCATGGTGCGCCTTGGCTGTAAAGGCGAATTGCGGCACCGTGCCCCAGCGCTTGATTTCCAGATTGTCCTTGTCGTCGGTGCCCTTGGGCACGGAATCGTCGCAGAGGTTGGGCAGGGTCATGACGATGCTCTGAAGATCTTCCTCCAGACTGACCAGCTCGGTTTCGATCTCCTTGATCCGCTCTCCCACCTGACGCATCTCGGCCATTGGCCCTTCGGCGTCGGCCCCTGCCTTTTTAAGCTCGCCGATCTCTTGGGAAGCGGTCTTGCGTTTGTTGCGTAGGGATTCTACCTCGGAAAGCATGGCGCGGCGCTTCTGGTCGATGGCGGCAAAATCGTCGATGCGGGAATCGGTGATCCCCCGGAAGATGAGTTTCTCTTTGACGAGGTCCAGATTTTCCCTGATAAAACGCAATTCAAGCATGGATATCCCCTTTGGTCGGCATGGGCTTTAAAATTTCTGTCAAAGCGGGTTGTATCATGGCGCAGGGCAGAAATCAAGAGGGCGGAGCGGGGGCCGCAAGCTCAGAAAAGGTCCGGGGTGCAGAGGTGCAGAGAGACATCTTCCCCGGTCAGCAGATGCTTGCGGCTGGGCGGCAGATGGATGATGGCGTTGGCCGGTTCGTTTTTGCCGGCGGGTCGGACAATGAGGGTCTTGCCGTGCACTTTGGCCACCGCGCCTTTCAGGTTGAGCAATCCGGTCTTTTTCAGCAGAATGGGAGTGGTGAGGGTGGCGCGCACGAGCGGGGGCAGGGGGCGGCGCTGTCCCCGCATGGCGCGTAAGGCTGGCAGGACAAGCTCGTGAAAGAGCAGGAAAACCGCAGGCGGCGGGCCGGGCAGGGCGAAGAGCGGTTTGCCGTTGTAAAGGCCGAACATGGTTGAGCGGCCAGGGCGCACCGCCAAGGCATTGTACACCGGGCGAATCCCGAGCTTGGCAAAGGCCTGGGGCAGGAGATCGTAGTTGCCAGGCCCCATGCCGCCGGTGGTGATCACGGCGTTGGCTGGGCCGTGCAGGGCTTCTTTCAGGAGGGTGACAATCCGGTCGCAGTCATCGGCCACCAGACCGAGATCGCGGGGGGACGCTCCTGCGTTCCTGATGAGGGCGGCGAGGAGAAAGCGATTGCCGCCGATGATCTGGCCAGCCTCCGGGGTATCTGCGGTATTCAGCAATTCGCTGCCCGTGCAGATGATGGCCAGCTCCGGGCGGGAAATCACGGGAACCTGGGCCAGGCCGCTTTCGGCAAGAAGCGGCAGGTGCTGGGCTTCGATTCTGGCCCCGGCCCGAACAATGGTCTGCCCGGCCGCGAGGTCCGTGCCTCGGGCGCGAATGAAGGCGCCGGGCTGGGGCGGGCTGCCCACCAGCACCACGTCTTTTTTTCTCTGGCAGCACTCAAAGGGGATAACCTGATTTGCCCCGGGCGGTAGGGCGCCGCCAGTCATGATCGCAATGGCGGTTTTTCTGGAAAATTTTGGCAGATTGGTGGTGCCTGCAGCAATCTCGCCTGTTACCCGTAGTGTTACTGGCTCTGCGCCCGCAGTCAGGTCACGGCTATTGACAGCATAGCCGTCCATGGAGGAGCGGGCAAAGTCCGGCACCGCTCGCGCCGCCGTGATGGCTTGGGCGGCGATGCGGTTGCTGGCTTCCGGCAGGGGGATGGTCTCCGCCGCCAGAATGGGGATATGGCTGACAATCAGCCGTTGTGCTTCCGTAAGGGAAAGAATCGGCATTGTTTACGGTCCCATGGAGGCAAGACGGGCAAGGTCGTGCTGGTGGTTGATGTTCTGGAAGGTGGTGAAGTCCGGGAGAATCTGCAAGATCTCTTTGGCTGTGACCTTGCGGATACGCAGTTTTTCGTACACCAGGCCTATCTTGCACTGGTTCCGGGCGAGTTGTTCCTCGATGATCGGCAGGGCCGTTTTGCTGTAGACTGCGTACAACGGCTCTGGCCCCTCGGGCAGCCAGGGCAGCACCACCTCATGGTCGCCGGGCAGTTGGCAAAGGAAACGGATCAGGTCCGGGTTGAGCAGGGGCATGTCGCAGCCGCAGATAAAGGCGCGGGGTTGGGAGACCGTCCGCAGGGCGGCATGAATTCCGGCCAGGGGGCCGCAGTTGCGGTGCTGATCGGCGGCCATGGGCCAGCCAAGAAAGGTGTAATCTTCAGGGGTATTGGTGATGAGCAAGGTTTCTGGGAAAAGCCCGGTAAGTCTGCGGGTGATGCCCGTGATCAGAGCGGTGCCTTGATGGAGGGCCAGGGCCTTGTTGCTTCCGAAGCGCGAGCTTTTGCCGCCCGCCAGGATCACTCCGGCAACCTGAGCAATCTGAGCCGTCATTCCGGCGGGGCCTGGCGGATGGTGATGATTATCTCCTCGGGGTTCTGGCACCCCTTGAGGGAACAGGTCATGCCGGTGATGGCCTGGCGGAGAAAGCTCTCCACGAAGCTGTTCAGGTAAACCGGTTGGCCGTTGACCAGCAGGCTGGTTTTTTGCCTGGGGAAGGGCTTGATGAATCGCTCCTCCAAGAAATCGGCCAGGCCGACGATGTCGTCCAGTCCAAAGCAGGGGAGATCGGTGGTCCCAGTGGTATCGCTGACCATGGCAACCCAGGTATCATCGCGATCCGGCAAGGGTTCGGCATGCAAGGCCTGGCGGCAAACCTCGATCTTGGGCAGACCCAGCCGCTTGTAGCCTTCGGCGATCACCAGGTCGATATCGCCGTAATAGCGGCCCACCAGCTCTTCGATGGTGAGATCCTCGTCCACATCGCGGATGATGCCCAGGCCAGTGGGGGAAGAGAGGGCCACGGTGCTGGCCCCGGCCTGCTTGTGGCGCCAGGTGTCCTTGCCGGGTTTGTCCATCTCAAAGGCATGGACATGGTGCTTGATGGTGCCGGTCCGGTAGCCGCGCCGCCGCAATTCCGGGATAAGTTTTTCAAGCAGCGTGGTTTTGCCGGAGTCGGGCTTGCCGACGAATGCGATGACAGGGGGCATGGTGGTGGTTGCCGTGGTGTTTTGTTCAGCCCGGCGGCCAGGACAGGGTCCGGCCACCGAGCACATGGAGGTGCAGGTGAAAGACGGTCTGCCCTGCATCGGCCCCGTTGTTCATGACCAGACGGCATTGCTCCACACCGTTTTCCCTGGCCAGTTGCGCGCCGATACGGATGACCTTGCCGATGAGCGTCTCGTCTTCGCTGGACATCTCGCCCGGGCCGCTGAGATGCTTTTTGGGAATGACCAAAAAATGTATGGGCGCTTGGGGGGAGATGTCCCAGAAGGCGAAAACCTCCTCATCTTCGTAGAGCTTTTTGGCCGGGATTTCACCGTTGATGATCCTACAGAAAAGACAGGGGCTGCTCATCCGCTTCTCCTTATTTTTGAGGGGAATACCAGGCGCAGGATACTGTTTGGGCCGGAATCTGTCAAATGTAAAGCAGGGTGGCGGGCGGGTGGGGATGGCAGTCTCGCTGATGACAGGTGGCGGCTATTCTGGTAGTGTTACGGTGTGCTGTATTGCATGGGAAGAGTCGGGGCACATAAAATAATTCGTTGGAAAATCGGCAGAGAGGCATGGTATGCGTCAGTTTGTTGTTGATGAGTTGAGCAAAGAGGAACAGGACAATCTGGAGTCGTATCTGAAGCGGACCGTGAAAGCAGCCGGTATGGAAGGGATGTTCTGGCTGCCGGTTCCCGAGGATCTGTTGGCTGAAGCCCAGCAGGGGCATGAGCAATGCGGCCCGTTTTTTTTCGGGATCGAGTTGGGGCGCAACCGGCTGATCGCCGAATTTCTGGTCCGCAGTCAGAGCAATCTGCATTGCTCGTGCATCAGTTATTCCACCCCGGCCCAGCGCCAGTTTCTCCTTGGTTTTCTTGACCGGATGCTTGCGGATGAACATATCAAGGCATAGGGACTGATCGTGCGGAACGCCGTTTTTCTTTGTCTGCTCATGGCGTGTGTTGTCGGTTTCTCGGCGGAGTTGTGCCGGGCTGGGGCCGGAGCTGATCTTACGGAAAAACAGTTTGTCTGTCCATTTCCGGATATGACAACCGATGTTTTGCCCCTGACCTATGCCCAGGTTCGGGAGGATTTTGTCCCTGTCTATGCCCAGCCGCAGGACGAGGCAGCCGGGCTTTCCCCGGTTCGGGTTACGCGAAAGGGCTTTATGTGGGTCAGCCTCAGTGATCCTCGCCCGGTTATGGTGGACGGGCAGAGCTGGTACAAAATCAATGAACGGGAATACATGCGGGCGGACAAGCTCCGGCTGGCCAAACCCTCGGGGTTTCAAGGGGTCATGGTGCCGCGGGACTTTGACAAGAAATTTGCCTGGATGATCTTCCACACCCGTGTTTCGCCCGGCCCAGGGGTGCCTCCGGTTGAAGAGGAGGACCCGGCCGTGGTGCCGGCAAGATCCCTGGTCATTGTCCATGAGATACAGGAAGCCGAACAGCGCAAGTGGTGCAGGATCGGCACCGGCGTCTGGGTTCCGCATTCTCGCCTTGCCATGGTGATCAAGAGTAAGCGCCCGGAGGGAGTTGGTGGGACGGAACGCTGGATCGAGGTGAATATTACCGAGCAGACCTTATCTGCTTATGAGGGAGATCAGTTGGTTTTTGCCACCATGATCTCTTCCGGGGATGAGCGCTATCCAACGATCAAAGGG
>JAPLJH010000008.1 GCA_026388695.1 Deltaproteobacteria bacterium
ACAACCGTGCCGCTAGGCGTTTTCGCATCCCAACTCAAATCGTGCACGCCGGAGGGGACATAACCCAAGTTTGCAGTGTCGGCCAGGTTGCCTGCGGCGTCATAAATATCCAACCTGCAGGAATCGGCGGCATCGGCCAAAGTGTACTGGGTCGTGGAAACCTTCCCAGCCACTACGCCCAAGCTGTTCCCGGTTCCCTGGACCTCTTTGCCAATCAGGCTCAGGAGCTGGAGATTGTTCTGCGACACCTGGTAGCCAAGCAGCTTCTCCAGGTTGTCGGACATCTTCATGGTGGCTTCCATATTGGAAAACTGGGCGAGCTGCGAGGCCATCTGCGTACTGTCCATAGGCGCCAGCGGGTCCTGGTGCTGCATCTGGGTAATAAACAGCGTCATGAAATCACTACGATCCAGGGTTTTCTTGCCCACCGCCTTAACGGCTGTGGCATCCGGAGTAGGAATGGTTGCACTAGTGCTTGCTGTAGTCGTCATTGCTTTTTCCTCTCTCGTTCTCAGGCAAACAGATCCACGCCGGTTTCACGACCAGTTCCGGGCTGCACCCGCTGATAGAGAATATCATCGGGCAGGTCCGCCAGGGTTGTCCTACGCTGAGCGGCTCCCTTGTCCAGCGAACCCGCCTGGAACTGCTGCCAGGCTTCGTTGCTGTCATTGTTCTGATTCAAGGACACATTGCACTGCCCAAGGGCAAAGCCCTGCTTTGCCATATTTTCCTTGAACTGCTCCAAGTTGCTTTCCAGCACCTCTTTGACCCGGGAATTTTCCATGGCAAAGGAAACGGCCACCTGATTGTCGCGCACCGTCATCTCGACCTTGACCTCGCCCAATTCCTTGGGATAGAGCTTGAGGACCAAGTGATGCTCCTGGTTGCGCAACCCCTGAAGCACACCCTGGGAAAGCTGAGCAAAACCCTGCTGCTGGAGGGCTGGGGGGAGGTTGGGAATATTCACGAAAGGTCTGGCCGCCTGGCTTGAAGCGGCAGCGGTGCCGCCGGTCTCGACCTTGGCCGCCACAGCGGCATCGGTTGAGAAGACGCCATTGTTTTCGACGAACAACTCCTTGCTGGTCCCGGTTTCTTTGACAGACACGCCAGAAGCCAGCGCATCCCGGCCCTCGGCGTGAGAATGTTCGGTTTCCGGCTCCTCGGCAACGGCAAGCACGGCCCCATCTCCTTTCTTAGCGGCACTTTCCTGCCAATGCTCCGCCGAGGCTTTCTTCTCCATCACCGCCTCGGCAAAAACGGAACCCTGCTGAGCCTTGACTCCCTGTTGCACCTTGACCTTGGCAAGATCAACACTTTCCATGAGCTTCTTAAAAACAGCAACCACCGAACCCTGGACAGCGGAAGACAGACTCGGCCCCTTGGTTTCAAAACCGGACTTAGTCAGCACCTCTTGAAGATCCGCGAGAAAGGTAAGGGGATCCGCCTGGAGCCGGTTGGCCTTCACCTCTTGAACAGCCTGCTCCAACACGTTTTTCAGGCGGTCCAGGGTGAGCGGCACCGGAGGAATTTCCTTAACCAAGCCTTCCACAACCGGCAGACGCTCGGGCAACA
This sequence comes from Deltaproteobacteria bacterium, assembly GCA_026388695.1. Taxonomy (GTDB): domain Bacteria; phylum Desulfobacterota; class Desulfobulbia; order Desulfobulbales; family Desulfurivibrionaceae; genus Thiovibrio. The sequence continues at coordinate 1,573 of JAPLJH010000008.1, forward strand.
GGGCACGCTGCAACTGCTGGGAAACCCCGGCGTTGGCAAGAATATCCTGGAGCTGTTCTGCTTCCACCGCAGTGAGGTCGGTAATATTTTCCCCAGGCAATCCTTTCAACCCGGCCAGAATTTTTTGCAGATCAATGGTGTTATCCCCCCGCACCGCCGCTTCGCTGATCTTACCCACATCGGGGACAGGCACGCCAAGACGCTCCAGAACGTTCTGGAGAAGCGGCAGATCGGTTTCCGGTACAGTAACGGGCGCGTTATCCTGCAAGGTCTGGAAATGGCGGGAGAATGAGGAAAGAAAATCGTCAAGATTCACCTTGCCATCCTGATTCTTCATTTTATCCATGAGCGCGGTCAGCTGGCTTTCGTTCATGCCGGCATCTTGGGCGATCTTCTGAAGAAGCGCCGGATCAGGCACCGGGAACGACCATTCGCCTGGCCCCAGTTTTTGGTCGCCCGCAGTCTTCTGGAGATCCTGAACAAACTGCCCCAACAGGGCGGCGACGGTGGTTGCCGCATCGGCCTCTTTTTTCTCCGAAGCGGCGGCAGGCGTCTTCTTATCAGCGGCAGAGGCAGGAGTAGCCTTGGTTTTTTGCTGGCCCAGGAGATTGTTCTTGTCCCGTCGTTCCGTGGCCATCTTCTTTTCCATATAGTCGGAAAAATTCGACCCTGTTTTCTGGCCAGCAGGATTTTTCGCATCAACCGCTGCCGTTACCTGGGCCTTTGGGGCCTGGACAATGGGAATCATGAGTGCGTCCACTGAAAACTCCTTGCTGTAAGATTGACCTTCATCTTGGTGCCCGACTGGAGCACACTTGCCACCTTGCCAAAGCAAAAGGTGTGCCACGCCTGAATCAGGCGACACTAAATACCGATATAATAATGAAAAAACAATGAGTTGCGCAATATTAGCAGACAGGGATACTCCCCGGTAATGAACCGCCAAAACAGTAAGAGAGGAAAAGAATTCCCCCACAAAAAGCCGAGAGAGAGAGATGAGAAAGCAGGGTTGGGCAAGAATTGCCGGGAGAAGACGGGGAGGACTATAAAAATCCCATTGGCACCCAGCCGAGCACCGAAGAGGCCTGCTTCAGACGATTAGTATGTTCATTTCTTTGCTTGCCCAAAGAAACGGAACCAAAGAAAAGGCCCCCTGTGTCTCTTGTCCCGCCGTTGGCGGGATTCCCTGTGCTCCTCGATGCTGCCGGGGCTTTGCAAACTCGCTTCGCTCAAACAGTGCAAATCCCTTTTCGGCAGCCTCTCCGGTGCTCGGCTGCGTGCCAATGGGATTTTCCCCTTCCCCATTTGTCCTGCCGCGCCTCGCAGACGGGGGCAGGAAAAGACGCAAAAACTGTTTGAGGGCGAAGCCCGAGTTTTTTTGCGTCCCGCCCACGTCGAGAAGTAAGGGAAGCCCGCAGGGCCAGGACTGGCTGGGGTGCCTTTTTCTTGTTTCTTCTTTTGGGCACACAAAAGAAAAAAACAAAAACAAAAAAAGCCCCTCCGGCTAAACGCCGGAAGGGCTAAAAAATCAAAAACGAAACAACTCTACTTCAGATCAGGGCAGGCCAAGAAGCCTGCTCACCCGCACTGCCTTGTCCTGACTCAATTTGGGGATGATCTTCGCCACCGCCTCGGTCTTCATGGCTCGCAAAATCTCCACCGCCTCGACGTCTTCCATCTTGTCAAGCAGGGGGGCCACCTTGGATGGGCTCATGGCGCTATAAATCTTGATCAGATTCTTAAACTGCTGGTCCTTGCCCTTAACCGCCCCGCCAAGCTGCCCCTTAAGTTCTTCCTGGATGGCATTGACCTTGGTGTACTTCTCGTCCACTTCCTTGTTCAAGGCGGAGAGTTCCTTCTCCTTCTCGGCCATGGCCTTTTCCTTGGCAGCCAGGGCATCTTCACGCTCCTTCATCCCGGCGGCACCGGAAATCTCCTGGGGCGTGATCCTTACCGGGGTTTTCTCCTCGGTAAAAGCGGGGATGGTCACCACCAGGGTCAACAACACGGTGAGCAATTGGATGATGTATCTGCAGTTGCGTTTTTTCATGATCCCGTCCGGAATAGGTCGTGGAACCCAGTTCCTACCTAGTGAAGATTGCCCTTGCGACCGAAACGAAGCACCATCATCTCGTCCGCCTCGTTCTGCTCTTTCTTCAATCCGGCCAGGAGGAATTTTTGGTAATCCCGCTCCCTGGCCTTTTCCATCACCTTTTTATCCTGCACCTTGACGGTCAACTCAACCCTGGCCTGGGCAACCGCCCCCCGCTGGGCTTCTATCTGGGCTTGGCCAGCCTCGACCTCCTGCTCCTTGCGAAAGATTCCTTCCACATACAAAGCAAAGACCGGGGCCAGCATCTGTTGCTCCTTTTCTACTTCAAACTCGGCGATCAATTCCTGCCGCTGCTGCTGCAGTGCGGCAAGCTGTTGCTTCTGCTGTTCAAGCAGCGTGAGTTCTCGGCCAAGTTTCTGCTGGGCAAGCTCTTCGAGATTGCGCCGCAGACCAAGAACTGTTTCAAGCCTGAAATGATACGCCATTGTTCCCTCTCTATGGACCTTGCCCTAAACGCTCTGGCCGTCTGCGGCAAAAATCTCCGCCAGCTGCTGGGCGCTTTCAGCAAAGGAAACTTTTTCCTCCACCGGCTGTTTGAGATAGCCGTTCAACCGGTCGATCATGGTGATGGCGTTATCGATCTTCGGATTGCTGCCCTTGGCATAGGCGCCGATATTGATCAGGTCTTCCGAGCGGCGGTAGGTGGACATGACTTCCAAAAATTTATGGGCAACACGCACCTGCTCTTTGGGCACCACATCGGTCATACACCGGCTGATGCTGCCCATAACCTCGATGGACGGGTAATGCCCCTGGCTCGCCAGATCACGGCTCAAAATAATATGACCGTCCACGATGGAGCGCACCGCGTCGGCGATGGGCTCGTTCATGTCGTCGCCCTCCACCAGCACCGTGTAGATGCCGGTGATACTCCCCTTGCCCATGCAGGTTCCGGCCCGTTCCAGCAATTTGGGAAGCTGCCCGAACACCGAGGGGGTATAGCCCCGGGAGGTGGGCGGCTCGCCGATGGCCAGGCCAACCTCCCGGCTGGACATGGCAAAACGGGTGACGGAATCCATCATCAAAATAACATCGCGACCTTTGTCGCGGAAAAACTCGGAGATGGCTGTGGCAAGATAGGCCCCGCGCATCCGCACCAGAGGCGGCTGATCCGAGGTGGCCACCACGACCACGGAACGGGCCAGCCCTTCGGGGCCGAGATCCCGCTCGATAAAGTCTTTCAACTCCCGGCCACGCTCGCCGATCAGGGCGATGACGCTGATATCAGCGGCCGTGTGCCTGGCGATCATGCCAAGCAGAGTGCTTTTTCCCACCCCGGAACCGGCAAGAATCCCGATGCGCTGGCCCTTGCCCAAGGTCAACAGGCCATTGATCGCCCGCACCCCCACATCCACCGGCTCAAAGATGCGCTCCCGCTCCATGGGATTTAAGGGCGCAGCATAGAGGGGATACTGGGTCTCGGCCTGCAAAGGACCTTTGCCGTCCATGGGATTGCCCAGGCCGTCAATAACCCGGCCCAGCAAGGATTCGGCCACCGGCACCCCAGCCTGCTCACCTACCAGCCGGATAGCGCTGCCCGGTTCAACCCCGCGCATCTCGCCCAGAGGCATGAGCAAAACCCGGCCCTCGCGAAAACCAACCACCTCGGCCAGCACCGTGCCCTGATTCTTGAAAACCGAAACCTCGCAGATACTGCCCACCGGAATCCCCGGCCCCAGGCTCTCCAGAACCATGCCGATGACCTGATTCACCCGACCGCCCACGCTGACGAGCGAGGTATCCTGGGCAACTTGGAGGCAGTGGGAAAGGTTCATGGCATCATCATCCTTGAATTATAAGCTATCGGTGGTCTCCGCGTAACTGTTCAGCAGTGCCGCAGATGCGCGGAAGAGGCCTGCGAACAATAGCCAGCCTATGTGAGCTGGCCGATGACAAAGCAGATGCGGTGCTGCTGAACAGTTACGTATCTGCAACCATGGCCGCGAGAAAAGCCTGCTCGACACCGGCGTACAGCCTTGCCTTGCAGTTTTCCAGGGTGGCGTCGATCTCGCCAAAATCTGTTTTCAGGAAACAGCCGCCCTCGGCAATGTTGGGGTCCTCGACCAACTGGATACGATTTTTGCCCTCAATCAGGCGGGAATTCTCCAGGCTCGCTTTTTTCAACCGCCCGAAATCATCGCCATGCAGATGGATCTGCACCGTGGAGTTTTCCACCACAAATTCCATGGCCTTTTTGAGACAGGCCTGAATAACCAGGGGATTCACGGAAACCTCATGGTACACCAACCGATCCACCATGGTGGTGATCAAGGCAAGCATGCTCTCCTGATGCTGCCGCAAAAGCGCTTCCCGCTCACCATCTAGGGCGGTGAGCAACGCATCAAGCTCTTGGAGCCGCTGCTCATATTGTGCCAACCCAGCTGCCTTGCCCTCGGCCTCGCCCGCAGCCTTTCCCTCGGCATAGGCGTCCTGCTTGAGTTTTTCCGCCTGATCCCCGGCCTGGCGAACAATCTCGACGGCTTCCTCCATGGCAATTTCCCGCGGAGACCTATGCTTTGCAAGCTTCTTGGCTTCAGCGCTGCCGGGCTTGACCTGCCAGAAATCCTCAAAGGACAGGAAATCGTCCGTTTCCAGGCTTGGCGCGGTCTGCACCACACGATCCTGCTGCAATTTGATAATCTTAGACAAATTCGTCCTCGCCGCCGCCGCCACTCATGAGCTGGATCTTGCCTTCCTGCTCCAAACGCTTGGCGATCTTGATTATGGCCTGCTGGGCAGCCTCGACATCCTTCACCCGAGTCGGCCCCATGATTTCCATGTCTTCCTTGAGCATTTCCACGGCCCGTGAAGACATGGCCCCAAATATCTTTTCCTTGAGCTCCTCGGAGGCGAGCTTAAGGGCCAATTTAAGATCGTCGGTGCTGACCTCCTTAAGAATGGACTGAACCCCGCGATCATCCACGCCGATGAGATCTTCAAAGACAAACATCAGGCGGCGGATTTCATCGGCCAGGGTTTCCCGCTGTTCTTCAATCCCTTCAAGAATAGATGCCTCGAGCCCTCGATCGGCATTGTTCAGAATTTCGGCCACAGCCTCCACCCCGCCGAGACGCTGTCCCTCCATGCCTTCAACCGTGAGAAGCTCATCTTGCAGCACTCGGTCCACATCCACAAGAATCTCGGGGCTTACCTTATCGAGTTCCGCCATACGCATCATGACTTCCACCTGAACCTCCTCATTGAACTCCATGAGGATCTGGGCCGACTGGACCGGCTCTAGAACAGAAAGAACCAGGGCCACGGTCTGGGGATGTTCGTTGCGCAGGAAGTTGACCAACACCTTGGGTTCGAGCTTGCGTGCCTTCTGGAAAAGCGTCAGCTTCCAGTCGGAACGGATTTCTTCCAATATCTCACTGGCCTTGTCGCTGGAAAGCGCTCGCTTCAGTGCGCCCTCCAGCATCTCGTTGCCGGAAAGAAAGATATCGGTATCACCGGTGTCGGCCTTGAACTCATTGACCAGGGCAGTCAGATCCTCTTTGTCGACTTTGTCGATCCTGGCCATCTGCCGACCAACACTCTTGATATCCTCGGGATCGAGCCGCTGGAAGACCTGGGAGGCAAACTCCTCGCCCACGGTGAGCAAAAAGACCGCCGCTTTCTCCGGCCCGGTGAGGGATTCACCGCTCTTTTTCTCCGCTTTGCTCATGGATTAGGCCTCTTCACGTAACCAGCGGCGCACCAGATCCGCAGCCCGGTCAGGATCGCTCTGGGCCAGCCGGTAAATTCGCTCCTGATCGCTGATCCCGCGCGGGGCAAGAGAAAGATCTTCCTCCTCCATCGCGACGCCACCGACCGCGGGACCATGTCCGCCAGGCCTGGACACACCGCCAGCGCGAGTCTCCAACTGTTTGGTTGCAAGAATTTTCAGAAACGGCTTGATGACAAAGAGGAGCACAAGAACAGCACCCAACAGATAGACCAGGGGCATGGCCAGCCATTCCAGCATCGCCCGATATTTTTCCATGGGATCCACCTCCGGCTCGGGCACTGAGGACAGGGCAAAGGGCAGACTCGCCACTTCCACCTGATCGCCACGCTCTTCGCTATAGCCAATGGCATTTCTAACCAACTTGTCCAAATTCTTCATTTCTTCCGGGCTTCGCGCCTGATATTTTAGGCTTGTCTTGCCATCCTTGTCAACGCTCTTTTCGTAGGAACCATCGACCATAACGGCTATGGACAGTTTTTTGACAGCCCCGCCCTTGTCCTGGGTGTGCTTGGTTTGCTTGCTGATTTCGTAATTACGGGTAACGTTGTTGCGATTGTACCCGGCTGCGGCCTTTCCTTCTCCGCCCGCCTCGGCAAAGGTGGCAAGCTCGCCCTTAACTCCCGGGATTCATTCGGGATTGGCACCGCCACGCTGATCGTTTTCCGTGAGCATCTGTTCGCTGCGCACCACCTGGGCCTCGGGATCGAAACTCTCCTCGGTCCGCTCCACCTTGTTGAAATCCACTTCTGCAGTGACCCGCGCCCTGACCCGATTGACGCCAACCACCTCCTCCAGCATGGTTTCCACCTTCTGCCGCAGGGTGTCTTCAATCTTTATCTGGTACTCCAACTGGTTTCCGGTAAGCACCCCCTCGCCATCACCCTGTTTCCGGTAGAGCAGACGGCCGCTGGTATCGACCAGGGTGATATTTTCCGTGGTCAGCCCAGGAACCGCGCTGGCCACCAAGTTGACAATGCTCTGAATCTCATGCTGGTTGAGTTTTTCCCGACCACGCAGCTTAACGCTGATCGAAGCGGTGGGGGGCTTTTCATCCTCGATGAACACCGATTCCTTGGGGGTGGCGATATGCACCCTGGCCTCGATGACCTGCTGGAAATTGCGGATGGTTCGAGCGAGCTCTCCCTGCAAGGCCCGCTGATAGTTCAAACGCTGGACAAAATCGGTCTGCCCGAAGCTGGTCTGGTTGAAGATCTCAAAACCAACGCCGCCGCCCCTGGGCAACCCCTCCCCGGCCAAGGTCAATCGGACCTCGTACACCTGGGTGGCAGGAACCAGAATGGCCCCGCCGTCATCGGACAACTTGTAGGGGATGCGCTGGTCCTTGAGTTTCGTCAAAACCTCGCCGGCATCTTCCTGGTTCAACCCGGAAAAAAGAACCTTGTAGGAGGTTTCCTTGCTGCCTGTGGTCAGGCTCAACAGGCCGCCAACCACCACGGCGATCACCACAAGTCCGAGTATTTTTTGGGTCATACTCAGGCCCTTGGCAATGGAAGCGATCTGCTCAAGAATTTCTTTTGGGGTAGCCATGTTCTGTTCCCTTTACCTAAAAGTTTAGGATCACTTACTAAATCTGCATCCTCATGATCTCACGGTACGCATCAATAACCTTCTGCTGTACCCTGGTCATCATCCGAAAGGAGATACCCGATTTTTCCATGGCGATCATGGTTTCATGAATATTGGCGTGTTCACCGGTGGCAAGCCCTTGCACCAGTTGATCAGCCTCCTGGCTCTGGCCGTTCACCTCGGCAATCGACCGGCTGAGAATCTCGGAAAATCCCGTGCCCGCGACGCCTGGCGTGCCAGGAGACTTAAGCGGTGCGGCGCCGGGCAGGCTAATCGGCTGCATGGTTATCTCTTTCATCTATATACCTCCAGTTACACAGGGTTTGCTTGACAAATTAATCCAGCCAATTTCAACCAGCAATTATCTGCCGATCTCCAGGGCCTTAAGCGCCATACTTTTGACAGCATCCAGAGCCGTAACATTGGCTTCATACGAGCGCTTCGCGCTCATCATGTCCACCATCTGCTCGGCCACGTTGACGTTGGGAAGGCGAACCACCCCGTTGGCATCGGCGTCCGGGTGCGATGGATCATAGACCTCCTTGAATGGGGCCTTGTCTTCGCTTACCTGCACCACCTCAACCTTGCGGAGACGCTCGGTGGTGGAGTTGAGCGTGTCCTGAAAATTAACTCCCTCCACAGGCTTGGCCGCGAAGACCACGGATTTAGCCCTGTACGGCCCGCCCTCGATGGTCCGGGTGGTGTTGGCGTTGGCCAGGTTCATGGCCGCGATGTTGAGCCTAGCCCTCTCCGCCTTGAGCGCGGAGCCGCTGATCTGCATAGCTGTTAAAGTATCCATTTATTATTTGCCTCCCTCGTCAATGGCATAGCGCAGTGAATCGAATTTTTTCCCGATGGTCTTGGCTATCACCTGAAACATCAGCTGATTTTCAGCCATCTTGACCATCTCCTGATCCAGGTCCACCGGCCGTTTCTCGCTGGCAAACTCCCTGGTTTTGCTGGCTTCCATGGCATCAAGCTGCATGTGCCCTTTGTCGGTTCTGGCCAACTCCCCTTGGCCGTTCATCACACTCTGCATGACCTTGGCAAAATTAAAATCCTGCCCCGTATAACCCGGAGTTTCAAGGTTTGCGACGTTGGATTGGATCAGCCCCTGCCGCTCCTGGCGCAAGGTAAGCGCCTGACGCATGGTTTCGATATTGACGTCGAACAATTTATTTATGGGCATAGCATTCTCCTTTTGTGGATCAAACAGCTTGCCAGATTGTTCTGCAAAAAAAGTGCCACCGCCCAATAAATTTTCCCCAACAGGGGGGGGAACATCGAAAAAAATGGCGTTTTCACAAAGGGAAAGGAATTACAGAAAGGATACGACCGAAAGAAAGACACGATATTGGGCGGGGTAAAACAACGCAACACATTGAAATACAACAATAAAAAAATCACAGACACCACAACAGCGACCACCACCGGCCAAAGCATGAGGCTTTAATCGATCATGCCCTGGGAACGATACTCATGCAGTTTATTACGCAAGGTGCGGACACTGATCCCGAGAATCTCGGCCGCATGTGTCCGATTATTGTCGTTTGCCTGCAAGGCCTGTAAGATCATTTGACGCTCCACCTCCCGCAAGGTCTGCATCCCGACATCCATGGCAGCGGAGGTGTTGGCCGCCGCCACTGCGGAATGGCCGGTTACCGGGGAAACAACAGCCACTGCGGATTCGATTCTGGTCGGCGGCTCGACATCATCCCAGAAATCCCACAGATCAAGCTCATGGCCCCGAGAAAGGAGCATGGCCCGCTCAATCAGGTTCTCCATCTCCCGCACATTGCCTGGCCAGCCATAGTCGGCAAACCTGGCCCAGACGGCGGCGGAAGGCTTTTTCACCGGCTTGCCATATTGAGCCGCGTACTTCAAAATGAAAAAGTCCACCAGCGCCCCGACATCCTCCCGGCGTTCGCGCAGGGGAGGCAGTTTCAGGGGGATGACGTTCAAGCGATAATACAGATCCTGCCGAAACGTACCGTCCTTCACCGCCTGTTCCAGATCACGATTGGTGGTGGCCAGCACATGCACATCGATCTTAAAAGGGGCTCTGCCCCCCAACCGATCGACCTCTTCCTCCTGGAGCACCCGCAGGAGTTTGGCCTGGAGGTGCAGGGGGAGCTCCCCGATCTCATCCAACAGCAGAGTGCCGCCGTCAGCCAGCTCGAATTTCCCTTTCTTGGTGACAATGGCCCCGGTAAAAGCCCCCTTCTCATGGCCGAACAGCTCGCTTTCCAGGAGCCCTTCCGGCAAAGCGGCGCAGTTCAAGGCCACGAACGGCCCGTTTTTTCGCCCACTCTCCAGATGGATAAAGCGGGCAAAGACCTCCTTGCCCGTGCCGGATTCACCGAGGATGAGCACGGTTGCCTTACTGGAGGCCACGCTTCTGGCCCGGTCCATGAGTTGCAACAGTTTGGGGTTCTGACCGATGATCGGTTTTTCAAGGGCAGGCGCTTCCCCGGCTTTCTGCGGTCCTGGCCGGTCGGCCAGTTGCGGCAACCTGCGTGCCAGGGCAAAAACCCTGGCCACCGTCTCCTCGATAACCTCCACCGGAAACGGCTTTAAGAGATAATCAAAGGCCCCCTGCTTCATGGCCTCCACCGCTGTATCCACCGTGGCGAAACCGGTCATGATCACCACCGGCAGGTCTGGACGCAGCGCCTTTACCTGCCGCAAAAGCTCAAGGCCATCCATGCCCGGCATCTTTATATCGGTAATCACCAACTCAGGCGGCTGCCTGGCGATCATCTCCAGAGCCATTCCGCCATTTTCCGCAACCGCGACTTCGTGGCCATTGCGGCTCAGCGCCTCAAAAAGGGCAACACGCATGTTCTGCTCATCGTCCACAATCAGTATCTTATGGGTCTGTTCAGACATCTTTTCCCCGACTGATTTCTGCTGCCGCCCCGGACTCTGATGGCAGCAGCACCCTGAAGGTGGCGCCCCTACCCGATTCGCTCTCTACCTCGATCAATCCGTGATGCGCCTCGGCAATAGCATGGCTGATGGCCAGACCTAGCCCGCGATTCCTGCCCTTAGTCGAGAAAAACGGATCAAAAATTTTCTGTAGGTTTTCCGGGGCAATCCCCGCCCCGAAGTCCTGCACCCTGATCTCCACCAAGGCGCCATGCTCACGGTCCGGTGGCAGGGTACGCAAGCCCAAGGAAAACGTTCCACCCTTCGGCATGCTCTCCATGGCGTTCAAGCCGAGATTGAGCAGGAGCTGCCCCAGCAGGGCCTGGTCACCCAATAGATATGCCTGATCCGCCTCAATCCGGCTTTCCATGAGTATACCATGCTCGCCGGCCATTTCACGGAGAGTTTCCATGCTTTTTTTGAGCACCGCGACCATATCCAACTCCTGCATCTGCGGGTGCAGAACCCCGGAAAAGGTCACAAAATTATCCAGCAAATGATGCATGGTTCGCACCGCCCCCAGCATCCGGGCTGCCACCCGCTCATTGTCTGGATCAGCCGCCAGCTCCCGCTTGAGAATCGAGGCGTACAGCTCAAGACTGCCCAGCGGATTCTTCAATTCCTGGCTCATGGCCTCGGCCATCTCCTGCATCGCGGCAAAACGTTTGCTCCGATCGAGATGCATCTCCATCAGAGCCGGAAAGGTCACATCCTCCAAAGAGAGGAAAAAACCGGCCACATGCAGGAATGGACTTTGCAAATCGTTACGACTGATGAGGATACAGCGTTTTTCCGCCCCGCCGTTCGATGCCTGCACCTCACAGAGCAAGCGGCCCCCGGATAGACGTAAGGCCGCAAGCTCATGGGTCAGGCCGAACTTTTGGGAGAGCAATCCCCAGCAGGTTTTATTCTGGAGGGAAGCCCCGCCAAGACCGAGAAGCTGAGTGGCCCTCTGATTCACCGCCAGCAAGTTGCCCTGCCGGTCGGCAAGCAGAATCCCGCCCGGCAGACTTTCGATCATGGCAAAAAAGAATTCCTGCAGATGCTCAGGGGTGTCAAAGCTCACTTGCGCCATCAGATAACCCGGCCTGGACAACGTATCTCGGTCACCATTTTCACCGGGCAGCCTTTCTCGATTTTCTTCCCAAATCAATTTCAATCTGATTCAGAATAGTTTTCGCCTTTTTCTTGAGCAGCTCGTCCGGCCCAGCCTGCGCCTTCTGAAGATGCCCGCGGCCCTTCTCCATCTCCCCGGCCTTGCGGAACAGATCACCCAACTGGAGATGGATCTGCTGGGCAGCCTTGCTGTCCTTGGGCATCTCCCCGTCGACTCCGGCCAAATAAGCGTCAATGGCCGACTGAGCGCCCTGTCCGGCCAAACCGTCGCCGAACTCTCGGTACCAGCCTTGCAAGGCCTCCGGCCCCAGCCATTTATTCTGCCGAGACCGAGAAAGAACCTCAACCCCCTCGGGATACAACCCAAGGGTGACCAGCATCCGCAGACGCGCTTCCACATAGACCTTTATTTTTGCCGGAACAGGAGCAGCAGCCGTGGCCTTGGCATACCAACAAAGAGCCTCGTTTTTTTTCCCTTGGGCCTCATTGAGCTTGCCGGTCAGGTAAAGAAATTCCCCAAGATATTCGCTATCTTTATATATCTCCTGGGCATAGCGGAGCAGCCTCTCGGCGGCGGCCATATTTTTCTGGAGCAGATAGACCTCGGCCCTCCGGCTATAGAGATCGGCTTTGTCTTCATCTGCCAAGGGCAGACCCTGGGCTCGAAAATAGACGGTGGAGGCCTGGTCAAGCAAGGACAACGCTTCGAGCGCCTGCCCAACCAGATAGAGAAAACGCCCATTGTCCAAGGTGCTGACTTGCCGGTATTCAGCAACATACAATTGATAGAGCTTCTCGTATTCTTTCCGGGCCAGAAACCCTTCCCCGAGATAGAGCAGTATCTTACCGGAAAAATTTTCCTTTTTTCCGGGATTGAGTCCCGGCTTGTCGTGGTGCAGATAGCTCCCGCCAATATCAGCGGCAGACTCGGCGTTATTGCGGGCCTGATAGCGAAGAAACAATGCGCGCCGGGCGTCCTGGGCGATAGGCTCGCCAGGAAACGCCTCAACCACGGCGAGGAAAGGCTTATCGCCCTCCGGGTCGGTCAGGTCAGGAGCTGGCTGCCCCTTGGCCGTTCTCCGTTCCGGATTATCCATATACTCAGCCCGCCGGAACTTTGCCAGAACAGCGATCCGATCCTCACGGGTGCCATCTTCGAGCACTCGTTCATAGAGCTTCATGGCCGTACGTCCATCCCCCCCCCGCAGATAACTCTCGCCCAGCTCAAAAAGAATCTCCCCCCGGTCGGCAGGGTTCTCGGCCAGATTCAGATAATGAAACAGGGAATTCCTGGCATCCTCATCCCTGCCAACCCGCAGATAGACATAGCCGAGCTTGCGGAGCAACTGCGGATCCCGGTAGTGATAGTCTGGATATTTTTCAAAAAGCGCGGCAAAGGTTTTCAAGGCTCCGACCGGATCCTTGCTGGCAGCCATCATCTCACCCAGACCCATCATAGCCTTGGCCTTGATCTCGTCATTGCCGGACTCAGAAACCTTCTTATAAATCTCCAGCGCTTCAGCCACCTTGCCCACGGCAAAAAGGGTATCTGCCTGCGCAAGTCGTGCCTGATCCAACAAGGGGGAATCGGGATAGCGAGTGAGGAAAAGCTTAAAATAGATGAGCGCTTCACGGTAGAAACGCATGCGGTAATGGGCGTAGCCGACCTCGTAATATGCCTCGGCCGCTCTTTTCGCCTTTGGAAAATCAGCGCCATATCTGCGGAAGATGTCGCGGACTTTGTCCCATTCCGGGGTTGCGCTCTTCATGGCCATCTGTTTCAAGATTTGGGCTGCCTGCCAGAGCGCCTCTTCCGCCTGATCCGTTTCGCGGAATTTTTCGTAGTATCGCTGATACGCGGCAGAGGCCTTTGCCAGATCCCCGGCCTTTGCCGCCTCCACCGCCTCCTGCCAAACATCGGCCGGAATCTCCACAGGCACCGCCTTCTCCTTCTCCGCCTTGGCCTTGGCTGGAGACGGCGCGGCTTCCTTGGCCCAGCTCTGTTCCGACCCAAGCCCTCCCACAAGAAGGCCAAAGCCGAAAAGAATACAGAGCGGCAGGACACGAAGAGCATGGGATAGATGGATATTTTTCATGATTTCTTTCACAGAGGTCCGGGTCGAGCGTGTCTGCTGATTACCAGGCCACGCACCAGACAGAAGGGGCGCACCCTTTTCCTACGCCTCGGCAGAAGAGGAAGCCAACTTGAATCGTTTCATCTTCTCAATCAGGGTGGTCCGGTTCACATTCAAAAGCTTGGCAGCCCTGTTCTTGACCCAGTCCGTCTGTTCAAGGGCTTGCAGGATCAAGCGTTTTTCAAAATCAGCCAGCACCTCATTGAGGAAAAATCCCTGCACGGGAAGTTCCTCAAACCGCTCGACCGGCACGGTTCCCGCCTCCAGCAAGCGCTCCGGCAGATCAGCCACAGAAAGCACATCGCTGCCAGCAAGAATCACCATGCGTTCCAGCATGTTTTCAAGCTCCCGCACATTACCGGGCCAGGCATAGTGCGCGAACCGGACCATGACCTCATCCGCCACCCCCTTGATTTTTTTCTTCCGGAGCCGGTTAAACCTGGCCACGAAATGCTCGACCAGCAGAGGGATATCCTGGAGCCGCTCCCGCAGGGGCGGCGCCTCGATGGGAATAACATTGAGGCGGTAATAGAGATCTTCCCGAAAACGCCCGGCCTGTACCTCCTGCTCAAGATCCCTGTTGGTCGCGGCAATCACCCGAAAATCCGAACTGATGGTTTTGGTGCCGCCGATCCGTTCAAACTCTTTTTCCTGGAGAACCCGCAACAGTTTTACCTGGAGCATGGGACTCATCTCGGAGATCTCATCCAGAAAAACCGTGCCCCCATTGGCCAATTCAAAGCGGCCCAGCCGGGTCCGAATCGCGTGGGTAAACGCCCCTTTTTCATGGCCAAACAACTCGCTTTCCAGCAGCTCGCCAGGGATTGCCCCGCAATTCACCGGCACAAAAGGCCCGGCGCCGCGAACTCCTTCGTAATGGAGGGCCTGGGCTATAAGCTCTTTGCCGGTGCCGGATTCGCCCCTTACCAACACAGTGGTCTCGGCATCGCAGACTTTTTTGATCAGAGAAAAAACCTGCCGCATGGCGCTGCTGTTGCCGATGATGGCGGAGCACCCTTTCCCGGCCTTTACCGGAACCGGATCTGGCGAGGAAACCCGGCGGCTCACCCCGGCCTTGTCCAGAGCGGCATCGAGGCGGCTGTCGCTCACCGGCGCCTCAAGGTAATCGATCACCCCGGCCTGCAAGGCGACAACCGCATCCTTGACCGACGGGTCGCTTGCCGCCACGATAACCGCCACCGACGAAACGACATCTTGGAGATCACTCAGAAAAGAACCATGGGGCTGGAGCGAGGACACCGCGAGAAGGATCGCCTGACACTGGTTTTCGTCAAGCCAGCGCCGGGCTTCCGCCTCGGAACGGACCACAGCCAGGGCCAGGTCTTTTTTCTGTAGAGCTTTGACAAGCTCGGAAGAACGACCGGAAGAATCAAGAAGCAGAAGGAGCAGGGGATTGTGCGTCATACCACCATCATGAATTTCTTGTTTTCTTGTAACTATCCAGCTTGATGCCGGGATTGAACGAAAGCCACGGAACGTAACTGTTCAGCAGTGCCACAGATGCGCGAAAGAGGCCTGCGAAGTGTGCTATTGCGCATGAGCAGGTCGATGACAAAGCAGATGCGGTGCTGCTGGATAGTTACCTGTTTTCTTTTAATAAATTTCAGAGCTTATGTTCTTTTGCATACATTATTCACAAAAAAAGTGTCAATTTTTTTTCACATGCTATATTTTATCAATAATTATTAAAATGTTATGTATTAGTGTGGCTTGGCTGCCATCCGGAGGGCATTGCCTCCGTCCGACTAAAAAAGGTTTTCACATGCCGAGAGACGCAAGCACGGACAAACCCCTGGTTGAGCTGGTAAACGTCACCAAGATCTATCCGCCCGATGTTGTTGCTGTAGAAGACGTTTCCCTGCGGATCTACAAGGGAGAGATTCTTTTTCTCACCGGCATGAGCGGAGCGGGCAAAACAACCCTGATCAAACTGATCTGCCGCCTGGAAACGCCCACCCGCGGCCTCATTGAGGTGGCCGGTCGCGATCTTTCCCAGATCAGCACGGCAGGCGTCCAACGCATGCGTCAAAAAATCGGCGTTGCCTACCAGGATTTCAGGCTGTTGGACAAACAAACCGTGCTCCAGAACATTGCCATGGCAATGGAGGTGACGTACGCAAGCACCAAGGTCATTCGAGCGAGGGTTGAGGAATTGCTGGCCCTGCTCAACCTCTCCGACAAACGGGATAAGCTGGCTAGCGAACTCTCCCGCGGAGAACAGCAACGGGTGGCCCTGGCGCGGGCCGCCGCCAATGGTCCAAGCCTGCTTCTGGCCGATGAGCCGACCGGCAACCTTGACCCGGCGGCGACGGAATTGGTCATCAATCTCTTCCGGCACCTCAACGAAAAAAATGGTTCGACCATCGTGGTCGCCACCCATGATCCGTCGATTTACGCGGAAACGGAGCACCGGGTCATGACGCTTAATAACGGACAGCTTTCCGCCCATCCCAACCGCTCGCCACGTCAGATCGAACTTTTTGAAGCGTAGCCGCCGCTAAGCCCCCCAAGTTTTAAGGAGCACCAGACCATGCAGTTTCTGGCCTATATCTTACGCCAAACCGGAAAAAATCTCAGGCAAACCTGGGGGACACAGGTCATGACTCTGCTGACCGTGACCCTCTCGGTGCTCATCTTTGCCTTTTTCTTTCTCATCTACACCAATATGCTCAGGGCCAGCGCCCGGCTTGGCGACGATGTCCGCCTCATTGTCTATCTGGACCAGGAGGTTACTGAGCAGATGCGCCCAGGGCTCGAAAAAAAGATTCATGATTTTGGGCCGGTGGAAAAAATCGTTTTTGTCTCCCGAACCGAGGCCTTTGCCCGACTCAGCGCCCAGCTGGGCAAGGAAAAAGATATATTAAACGACCTGGGCCCCGACTTTCTCCCGCCCTCCATCGAAGTATACCCATTAAAAAACCTTAACGACCTCACCAGGATCAGCCAATTTTCCGACTTCCTCCTAACCCTTCCCCACGCAGCCAAGGTCCAATCCGGCAGCGACTGGCTCCGGCGTTTCGGCTATTTCACCAATCTTCTTCGGATCGTGGTTCTGTTAAGCGGGAGCCTGCTCATCATCAGCATGACCTTTATCGTTTCATACACCCTCCGCCTCACCGTGCTTTCCAGACAGGGCGAGCTTGAGATTCTCAGGCTGCTTGGCGCCACCAGCGCCTATATCCGCCTGCCGCTTCTGCTCGAAGGCATGCTGCAGGGGCTTCTCGGCTCAGGCCTGGGGCTTACCGCGCTGTACTTCCTCTATCAATGGATTGCCAGCCGATTCAGCGGCCCAGGCTTCTTGAAACTCTTTGATTTCGCCTTCTTCCCCCCGGAACTCACGGGCGCAATCCTGCTGGCCGGCGTCGTTCTATGCACGGTCGGCAGCCTTTTCTCAATCCGCAGATTCATCCGCATCTGACGCATGATTTCTTTTTTTCGCCGTCCATACCTTCCTGTCTGCGTCTTGACTCTGACCCTGGCCATCTGCGTCGGTCAACGCCTGTGTCTGGCCGTGGAACCCACCCCCGTGGACGCCAAGATTATCGAGGAACAAAAAAAGATTCAGCGCCTGAAGAAAGGCATCGAAGATCAGAAATCCAGAGTACAGACCACCAAAAAACAGGAAAGCTCCCTGCTCACCGAGCTTGACCGCTTGAACGGAAATATCCAGAATGAAGGCGACAAGCTCACCCGTCTCAAGAAAGACCTGACCAAGCACGAACAGCTCATGGTGGCCAAACAGGATGAAGCCGCCCAGGCAAAAGAAGCCAAGGAACAGGCAAAGCGCCATATCAAAAAACGGCTCAATTCCTTTTACCGGATGGGAGATATCGGCGTGATGAACGTGATCTTTTCCACCAGTGAGCTGCCCGATCTTCTTGCCTTTCGCGAGTATTTTGACGCCCTGCTCAAGCGGGATCAAGACGTTATCCGGGAATACCGGGAAAAAGTAGCAACGCTTGAGAAAACACAGATCAGCCTCCACCAGGAAAAGCAGGTCCTGGTGGAAACCATCACCAAGGTCAAGGGGCAGGAAGAGCAATTGGCCTCCACCCGCGAGGAACGGATGCGCCTGCTGCAAAAGGTGAAAACCGAGAAAAAACTCTACCAAATGGCGCTGGATGAACTCGAAGGCGCGGCCGACAGGCTGACCAACACCCTTGAGCAACTCAAGACCGAAGCAGCCAAAGCCCGGCAAAAAGAAGTGCGCCCCAAAGAGACCCGCCCTGCCACCGCCCAGAAATCCCGCCCGGATAATCTCGGCTTTGCCGCCCAGAAAGGCCGCCTCGCCCCACCGGCACCGGGCACGGTTACAACCCTGTTCGGTAAAAGCGTCCAGGAAAAATTCGGCATTGCCACCTTTGCCAACGGCATTGACATCAAGACCGCGCCGGGCACGGAAATCACCGCCATCTACGAAGGCAAGGTCATCTACGCCAAATTCCTGCGCGGCTATGGCAACCTGCTCATCATTGACCATGGCCAGCAGTATCTCAGTCTTGTTTCCCGGGCCGCAAAATTTTACAAGGAAGAAGGCGACACGGTTGCCAGGGGCGAAGTGGTCGGCATCATGAGCGACCAGGAAGGCTTGCTGGGAGAGGGCCTTCATTTTGAGATCCGCCATGGCACAACGCCGGAAAATCCCCTGCAATGGGTGAACAACGCCAAACTCACCATCAAGGCAACCCCAAAAACGCCGCACTGATCGTGGGCCTTGCCAGCCCAGATAAATCGTTGTTTCCCGGCATGAAACATGCTAGGATAAAGGCATTGCTCCCACTACAGACAACAAACAAGCCTTTTTTGGCATTTTTCGGTTAAGGACCAGTCATGAAAAGTACGACAAAACGGTCGGTTATAAAAATTATCGCTGTCACCCTCTGTGTAGCCGCCGGTTCGTTACTGGCTTGGAATTACTCATTGGTCACCGCGACCACCCAGGACACCTACGAAAGTCTTGAAGCCTTTTCCAACGTGCTCAATCTGGTCCAAGAAAACTATGTCGAAGAGGTGGACAGCCAGAAGGCCATTGAAGGGGCGATTCGTGGCATGCTCAACACCCTGGATCCGCACTCTTCCTACATGAAACCGGATGACTTCAAGGAATTGCAGGTAGAAACCCAGGGAAGCTTCACCGGCATCGGCATTGAAATAACCATGAAGGACAACATCCTCACGGTTGTTTCCCCCATCGAAGGAACCCCGGCCTTTGCCAAAGGGCTCAAGGCGGGCGATAAAATCGTCAAGATCGGCGACGAGATGACCCAGGACATGAGCCTCATGGAGGCGGTGAAACGCCTCCGGGGTCCAAAAGGCTCGGAGGTGACCATCTCCATCCATCGCAAGGGTTGGGCCGACATCAAGGAGATCACCTTGGTCCGCGATATTATCCCCATCCACAGCGTCAAATCAAAACTGTTGGAGCCGGGATATCCCTACATCCGCATCATAAACTTCCAGGCACAGACCACGGTTGATTTCAAAAAAGCGCTCGCCGACCTGGAAAAGCAAGGAAAGGTAAAAGGACTCATCGTTGATCTTCGCAACAACCCGGGCGGTCTTCTCGACCAGTCCGTGAAGATTGCCGATATCTTCATCGACGAGGGCGTGATTGTTTCCACCAAGGGCCGGATCAAAGAACAAAACTCCGTATTCTATGCCCGCGACAACAACCCCAAGTACACCTTTCCTCTCGTAGTACTGGTGAACGAAGGCAGTGCCAGCGCCTCCGAGATCGTGGCCGGTGCCCTGCAGGATCACAAAAAAGCGGTAATCATCGGCGCCCAGACCTTTGGCAAGGGCTCGGTGCAGACCATCATCCCCATGGATAGCGGCGCAGGTCTCAGACTGACCACGGCCAGATATTACACCCCCAGCGGTCGCTCGATCCAGGCAACGGGCATTACCCCGGACGTCATCGTTGCTTCTTCCACGAGCATGCCCGTCGAAGCCGACGAGAAAGAGGATGAGCAGGACAAGAAACCGAAATACTTGCGGGAAAAGGATCTGAAGCACCACATCGGCAACGGCTTAAAAGAAGATGTGACGCAAAAAGAGGAAAAGCCCAAACCAGAGGAAAAATCCAAAGCAAAGGTAAAGGCCCCGACGAGCAAAGAAAAGTCTGAGTCTGAAGACATGAGCAAGGATCAACAGTTGAACACCGCGCTCACGCTGCTCAAAGGATTGAACGTTTTCGGTGGGAAGAAGTAACGACACAGAACAGAGACTCAGCCTTGAGGGCTGACCATTGATCGATTCAAAAGGAGAGGCTCAGCCCTCTCCTTTTTTTTGTGCTGCGGCAACCAGCTCGTAGTAATCACGACCGGCCAGATCGTTGATCACCACGGCCGGAAAATTTTCCACCTCGAACCGGAACAGGGCCTCCGGACCGGCATCGGCAAAAGCGACCAGCTCGGATTTCTTGATACATCTGGACAAAAATGCCCCGGCCCCGCCAATGGCGGCGAGATACACGGCGCCATGCGCCAGCATCGCCTGACGCACCTCGGCGGAACGCGCCCCCTTGCCCATGGTCGCCGCAAGCCCCAAGGCAAGCAGGCGCGGGGTATAGCTGTCCATCCGGTAGCTGGTGGTGGGACCAGCCGCGCCAATTACCCGACCGGGCCTGGCCGGACTCGGCCCGACATAGTAGAGCAACTGCCCCTTGAGGTCCACGGGCAGCTCCTTCCCCTCGTCCAGCAAGGCACAGAGTCGGCGATGGGTCTGATCCCGACCGGTGTACAGCGTCCCGCTCAGGCTCACCAGTTGCCCGGCCTTGAGCGAGGCCAGGGCCTCTGAAGTAAAAGGCAAGCGCACCTCGGGCAGGTTGTCAAAAAAAGCAGGTTCACTGCGCAGTAGCGACATAATTATTACGGTCCTCAGCCTTCGGCACTCAGTTTCTACAAGACAATGTAACTATCCAACTCGTAGCCAGGAAATAAGGAAACCCCTAAGCTGTAACTGTTCAGCAGTGCCGCAGGTGCTAGGAAGAGGTCTGCGAAGTGTGCTGTTGCACATGAACAGGCCGATGACAACGCAGATGCGGTGCTGCTGGACAGTTACAAAACGATTTCTTTGTGCCGGTGGGCGTGGCACTGGATATTAATGGCCACGGGCAAACTGGCGATATGGCAGGGAAAGGTCTCCATATGCACGGCCAGGGCCGTGGTGATCCCGCCAAAGCCGTGGGCTCCCTGACCCTTGGCATTGATCTCCCGCAGCATTCTTTCCTCAAGCGCGGCCACATCCTCCCTGTCGCTTTTCTCGCCAACCGGCCGCAACAGGGCCTTTTTGGCCAGCAGGGCCGCCTTTTCAAAAGAGCCGCCAAGCCCCACCCCGACAATCATAGGCGGACAGGGGTTCGAGCCTGCGGCCAGCACCCGGTCGATCACATGCCGCACCACCCCTTCCGTTCCGGCGGAAGGCGGCAGCATGACCAGACTGCTCATGTTCTCGCTGCCGCAGCCCTTGGGCAGAAAACGGATGGTGAGGCGGTCGCCTACAACCATCTCCATGTGTACCACGGCCGGGGTGTTGGTTCCGGTATTCTTGCGAGTCAGCGGATCGCAAACCGATTTGCGCAGATAGCCTTCCTCGTAGCCGAGCCGTACCCCCTCCTGCAACGCCTCGTTCAGATCGCCCCGGATATGAATCTCCTGGCCGAGTTCAAGGAAGAGGATGCCGGTGCCGGTATCCTGGCACACCGGAATCCGCTCCCGGCTGGCAATATCGGCATTGGTGAGAAGAAGGTCCAGAATGTTTCCGGCAAGCTCCCCGGTTTCCCGATCCCGCGCGGCTAGCAGGGCATCCAGGATATCCGGCTCCAGGTCGTGGGCCGCGGCAATGGCCAGATCACGCACGGCCTGGCAAATCTCGTTGCTGTCAATCTCTCGCATGGTTCGAAAAATACTCAACGATTGGGGATGGCTAAGCAAAAAGTTTGATATGCAAGGCGCGGTGTGCTTTTGCGAATGAGGCTATACACACGGTATGCCGAATGAGCAAAAGTGCGCCGCAACGCAGCAGATCGGACTTTTCGGAGTCTCGCTGCTGGCTCGCTTACCTGCGACGCCATCAGGGATTGAGCCTGCGGTTGCGTAACGCCAGGCTTTGTTGCTTGAAGGTATGCTGGATAATTTTTTCCCGGTCTTCATCAAGCAGGAAGGTAAATTCCAGGGCCACCCGGAAGTTGCAGTCGGACTCTTCCCCTTCCTGGGTCGGATCGCAGGCAATGATCTTGCCAAAGGAATACACATAGGTATAAGACGGGAGCAGGACAAGATGGATCTCGACAATCTCATCCAGCCTGGCAGGCGCATCGCTACAGAAGGCGATACCATTGGCGCTGATATTGGCCTTGCGCATGACCAAAACATCCAGGGGGCTCTCTCCCCCCTTGACCTGTTTGAGCATCATGTTCATCTTGTGGTCCAGATGCTGCAAAAAATCAGCCAGATCCGCATCCCGTTCCCGCAAGCTGGCCAGGGCGCTCTGGGCGCCGATGAACATCTGGATATCGGTAAGCCCTTCCTGGTTGTAAGGAGAGATTCCCTGCTGGAAATCCTTGGCAATCGCCTGCATCTTCTCCTCGGAAACCGGATGAATTGCCAGCATAATCCTGTCCGTAACCCGAACCGACTGTCTGCGATTTAAACCTTCCGTCATGTCTGCACCCCACCCCGTCAAATGATATCCCTTAAACAGCACGAAAACATCGGTGGCAAAACGAGATCAACCCTTGTCCTGCCTGAGCAAATCCTCCACCTCACCCTGCATGACAAAACTATGCTCGGCATCCGGATACACGCCAGCCTTGACCTCATCCCGAAAAGCGGTAATGGCCCCGGCAATCTGGGGAGCCAGATCCGCATACCGTTTCACAAAACTGGGCACGAATTTTTCAAACATCCCCAGAAGATCGTGACTGACCAGTACCTGCCCGTCGCACTGCGCCCCAGCCCCGATACCGATGGTGGGGATGGCGATGCTTGCGGTGATGGCCGCAGCCAGCTTGTCGGGGATGCACTCCAGGACAATGGCGAAGGCACCGGCCTCGGCCAGCCCCTTGGCCTCGGCCAGCAACCGTCGGGCCGATTGGGCATCGCGACCCTGCACCTTGTAGCCACCCAACGCTCCCGCAGTCTGCGGGGTCAGACCGATATGGCCCATCACCGGAATCCCGGCACGGACCATGGCCGCAACGGTTTCGCAGATCTCCAGGCCGCCTTCAAGCTTCACCGCGTCGCAGCCCGCCTCTTTCAGGAAACGGCCGCCGTTGCTGATAGCCTCCCGCTTATCGACCTGATAGGAGAGAAAGGGCATATCGCCGACCAGCAGCGCCCGCTCCACCCCGTGCTTCACCGCCCGTGAGTGGTGCAGCATCTCCTCCATGGTCACCGGTACTGTGGATTCATAGCCCAGGGCCACCATGCCCAGGGAATCGCCGACCAAGACGATCTCGACGCCATTGCGGTCCAGAAAGCGGGCGAAGCTGGCATCATAGGCCGTCAGCACGACGATTTTGTCCGCCGCGTTTTTCATGTCGATGATGTCGCGGACTGTCAGTTTTTTTCCGATCATATGCGCCTCTCCTTGTTTCCCGATCTGCCATCAAGAAGGCAGAGTGGCCGCTTCGCCGTTGCACGGGTCCGCATCCTGCCTGCGGATAAAAGGCCTGCCGAAATGCTCATAGGCCGCCTGCGTCGCCATCCGGCCCCGTGGGGTGCGCATCAGCAAGCCCATCTGGATGAGAAATGGCTCGTAGACATCCTCCAGAGTGGTCTTTTCCTCGCAGGCCATGGTGGCCAGGGTTTCCAGACCGATGGGACCGCCCTGGAACTTATCGATGATTGTGAGGAGAATCCGCCGGTCCATCTCGTCAAGCCCCTCCTGATCCACGCCCAGCATGTTCAGGGCCTCGTCCGCCACCTTGGCCGTAATGCTGCCCTGGGCCTTGACCTCGGCAAAATCACGCAGCCGTTTGAGCAGCCGGTTGGCTATCCGCGGGGTGCCCCGGGAACGGCGGCCGATCTCGAGAGCCCCGCCCTCGTCCATGGGCACGCCCAGGAGATGGGCCGAGCGTTTGACAATGGTCACCAGCTCGTCCGGCGTATAAAAATCAAGGCGTAGCACCATGCCGAAACGGTCCCGCAAGGGCGGGGTCAAAAGGCCGGTGCGGGTAGTCGCCCCAACGAGGGTAAAGCGCGGCAGATCCATCTTGACGCTGCGCGCCCCCGGCCCCTGGCCGATGATCAGATCCAGCTGATAATCCTCCATGGCCGGATAGAGAATCTCCTCCACCACATGGTTGAGGCGGTGGATCTCATCAATGAAGAGCACATCGCCTTCCTGGAGGCTGGTGAGGATGGCGGCCAAATCCCCGGCCCGCTCGATCACCGGCCCGGAGGTCACCCGGATATTGGCGCCCATCTCGTTGGCGATGACGTAGGCAAGGGTGGTCTTGCCCAGACCGGGAAAGCCATGCAACAGGACATGGTCCAGAGCCTCGCCCCTGGCCTGCGCGGCCTTGAGGGCAATGCCAAGATTACTTTTCAACTGCTCCTGGCCGATGTACTGGTCAAGCAATTTGGGTCGCAGCGCATGATCAACCGGCTCAACCTCGACCGCCACCGGAGAAACCAACCGTTCTTCGTGATTCACACCAGAGCCCTCAAGGTTTGCCGGAGCAGTTCTTCAAGCCGCATGGCAGCAAAGGCCTCAGCCCCTGCCTGCTGCCTGACCGCAGCGAGTGCTTCTCTCGCCCGAACCACGGGATAGCCGAGATTGAGCAGGGCGGAGATCGCATCATGCACCCGTTCGTCTTCGCCCGGCACAATAAGGCCGGGAGAAGCGGCGGACAACGCCTCGGGCACGAACTGCACCTTGTCTTTGAGTTCCAGACAGAGCCGCTCCGCGGTTTTCTTGCCCACTCCAGGCAACCGGGTAAGACGGGCCAGATCATCGTGCAGGATGGCGCGAGCCATCTCCAGCGGAGAGATCCCGGCAAGGATATGCATGGCCAGCTTCGGCCCTATCCCGGAAACCGTGTTCAGCAAGAGGAACATCTCCTTTTCCATGGTCTCAAGAAAACCGTAGAGGTTGAAGGCGTCCTCGCGCACCACGGTCTGGATGTGAAGAAAAACCTCCTCCCCCACCCCCGGCAACCGAGCCTGCCCGCTCTGGGGGAAAAAAACCTCGTACCCCACTCCGCCCACGTCCACAATGATGGATTCGGGTAATTTTTGAAACAGTATTCCTCGTAGGCAGGCAATCATTATGGGGTCTATTATGGAAGAATTTTAGCAAGAAGAGAAGTAAAAAGCCTGTGCGTGCGCAATCTACCAGTAAATCTGGTCAATCGCCTAAACAATCTCTTCCGGTAAGCGTCCACCAGTGCCGCAGATGCGCGAAAGAGGTCTTCGAAGTGTGCTTTTGCACATGAGCTGGCCGATGACAAAGCAGATGTGGTGCTGGTGGACGCTTACCGGTGGCTGGCGCGGCAGATGGCCACGGCCAAAGCGTCGGCTGCGTCATGGCTGGGCGAGGCGACAAGCTTCAAGAGAACCCGAACCATCTGCTGCACCTGCTCTTTCGGCGCCTGGCCATACCCGGTCACCGCCTGTTTCACCACGCTGGGGCTGTATTCCTCCAGGAGCAGGCCATGCTGCCTGGCGGCCAGGATAAGCACCCCGCGGGCATGGCCGAGCTTCAAAGCCGAACGGGGATTGATGGCGGTGAAGATATCCTCAATCCCGGCCAGCTGCGGCTTATGGGCGGCAATGACCTCGCGGATGCCGTCGTAAATCTCTTCAAGCCGCTCGGGAAACGGCTTTTTTTCCGAGGTCCGGATCACCCCGCAGGTGACAAAGGTAAGGGCATGGCCCTGGCGGTCGATCACCCCGTAGCCGGTAGCGCGCGAGCCGGGATCAATCCCGAGGATGCGGACTATTTCCGCCCCTGCCTTGGCTTTGCCTGGGGTCATAGCTTAGGAAATTTTTTCCATCAACTCATCGGGGATATCGAAATTGGCATGCACCTTTTGCACATCATCAAAATCCTCCAGGTTGTCGAGGAGCTTCATCAACGAGATGGCCGTCTTTTCCTCGGCAACCTCAATGGTGTTCTTGGGGATCATGGTGAGGGATGCCTCGACAAAAACGACTCCTGCTTTCTCCAGCGCCTCCCGCACCGCGTTGAACTCCTCGATAGCGGTCACCACCTGGAAGATCTCGCCGTCATCGATCATATCCTCGGCTCCGGCCTCGAGAGCCAGTTCCAGGAGCTTTTCCTCGTCAATCGCTCCCTTTTCCACCAAAATGGAGCCCTTCTTGTCAAACATATAGGAGACGCAGCCTGTCTCACCCAGGTTCCCGCCGGACTTGCCGAAGAAGAAGCGCACCTCGCCCACGGTCCGATTCCGGTTGTCGGTAAGACAATCAACAAGAACCGCCACCCCGCCCGGCCCGTAGCCTTCGTAGGTGATCTCCTCGTAGTTTACCCCTTCCAGCCCGCCTATCCCCTTCTTGATGGCCCGATCGATATTGTCCTTGGGCATGTTCACGGCTCTGGCCGAGACAATACCGGCCCGCAGCCGTGGATTGGCCTCGGGGTCACCGCCGCCCATGCGGGCAGCCACGGCGATTTCCTTGGCAAGCTTGGTGAACATCTTGCCGCGCTTGGCGTCCTGGGCGCCTTTACGATGCTTGGTGTTGGCCCATTTTGAATGTCCGGACATGATTTACTCCTTGAGGTTAAAAATTAAAAATGCAGAGCTAGAAAAACCGGCCGTACCATCGCCCTCTGCATTGATCATTCTGCCCTATTCATCTTCTTGAATCCCATCCCCAGCACAAAGACCTCACGGCTTTCCGGACGGGAACTTTTCGGCTTCACGATCTTGGTCAGGTTGAAATGGGGGCGAACCTCATCCACAAAGGCCTTGAAATCCTCGCCCTCAAACACCTTGCAATAAAAATTACCGCCCAGCTGCAACATCTCCTGGGCAATTGCCAGAACCCGCCGGGAAAGGTCCAAGGAGTGCTGCTGATCCGACCATTTGTTGCCGGTGGTGCGCGGGGCCATATCGCTGATAATCACCGCAAACTCCGGGCAAATACCGCGCACCTTGCCCAGCACCTCGGCACTCATGATGTCGCCGTGCAAAAAGGAAAACTTGGCGCTGTTGCCCTTGGTATTGATCTGCCCGAAGTTGAGGTCAACCCCAACCACTAGCCCCTGTGGGCCAACGGCCTGTGCCGCATACATGGACCAGCTACCCGGCTGGCAGCCCAGATCGAGCACCGTGTCGCCCTTCTTCAGCAGCCCGTGTTTCTGCTGGGCCTCTTCCAGCTTGTACACCGAACGGGCGGGATAGCCTTCTTTTTTGGCCTTTTTGAAGTAGTGATCCTGAACTTCTTTCACAGGCCTGCCGCCTTGGTTGGGGTCTGCACGATTTCGAGAGTGCTCCACAAAAACATCGTTGAAAAGCGGTTATATTTAGCCTGTTTGTCGCGTCTTGACAAGCATAATCCCTAGGGGATTGCGAGGGTGTTTGCGGAATTGACGAGGGCTAATAAGTAGGACAGCAGGCGAGGGACTAATACAGAGTGGGATGGGAAGATCAATGCCGCCATTTCATTCACAGTCCCGCCAGCCACGACCCGATTCGCTTCGCACCGCCTTTCCCCTGATGCGGAACTTACATGATGGCAGTCTCATTTCGAATCGACGAACCGTCCGGCGATAGCCTTCATCTCATCGGCAATAGCGGCAAAAGCATCGGTTACGTCCGGGTCGAAATGACTTCCCTTGCCCGCCAGCATTATCTCAAGGGCCTTTTCGTGGGGGAGACTTTCCTTGTATACCCGACGACTGATCAGTGCATCAAAAACGTCTGCCAGGGCCATCAACCGGGCACAAATGGGAATCGCATCCCCGGACAACCCTTGGGGATACCCGCTGCCGTCCCATTTTTCATGGTGGCTCAGGGCAATCTGCTTGGAGCAGAACAAAAATTCTATCTCCATGCCGAGTTCGGCCTCGGCACGTTCAATAGCTTCCTTACCCAAGGTGGTGTGCGTCTTCATGATTTCGAACTCTTCCGGCTCAAATTTCCCAGGTTTGAGCAGGATGCTGTCGGGAATACCGATCTTGCCGATATCGTGAAGCGGGGCAGACTTGCACAGAATCTCTATCTGGCGTTGCGTTAGATAGGCGGAAAAACGCGGATGCGTTTTCAGTTTCTCGGCCAAGGCCCTGACGTACTGCTGGGTACGCCGTATATGGTTGCCGGTTTCATTGTCACGCGTTTCGGCAAGGGAAGCCATTGCCAGGATCGTCACATTCTGGATTGCCGTCACTTCCTGCGTTCGCCTAACAACCTCATTTTCCAGAAAGGTATTTTGATCCCTGAGGAAATCACGGGCTACCTTATTTTCAAGGTGCGTCTTGACGCGGGCCAAAACGATGGGAGGACTGACCGGTTTTGTGATGTAGTCAACCGCTCCCATTTCCAGACCCAGCTTTTCATCCTCCATTTCGCTCATCGCAGTCAGAAAAATGATGGGAATGTCGCCCGTGGCCGGATCTGACTTCAATTCCCGACAGACCTCGTAACCGGAAAGACCCGGCATCATGATATCAAGCAGAATAAGGTCGGGAGGATTTTCGCTCCGCGCAATCTTCAAGGCCCGTTCCCCGTTGCTGGCTCCCTTGACGGTGTAATGTTCCTTGAGCAGATTAAACATAAGGGTCAGGTTGTCGGGCGTGTCGTCTACGACGAGAACCGATGGTTTTGGTAAATCGGACGGAGTCATTCCCTTGTTACCTCCTTTCCCTTGATCCGTTGATGCCCCGCAAGGCCTCAATGGCGGCTTCAACATCAAAGCCTGCAACAGCCAACGCTACCTTTTTTACCTCCTCGGCCAGAGGCGTTCCTTTAGTTGCCGCCACAAGCTCTTCGGCGGCATCACCGGCCGCGAGGTCATCGTTTTCCAGCAGCGCCAGCAGTCTTTCGAGCAGGGGTTGCAGCTCCCTTGTGTCAAGCGGAGCGGTATCAGCCACCGCCATATCTGCATCCAGGATTGCCAGGCCGTCGATAACCGGCTGTAACGCATCAAGCGTCGCAGCCAACAAGCGGTCGATTTCATCCTGTGGGGCCATATCGCGACAGGCGCATTCCAATTGACCGGCGGTACGCTGCACCTCCTTTGCACCGATATTGCCGGCGGTTCCCTTGAGTGTGTGCGCCGCTCTAGCCGCTGCCGTGGAATCCGGATCCCGCCGCGCCAGCTCGAACGCCTCGGCAAAGTTGCCCTGGCTGCTCCGAAACTTGAGGAGCAATCTTCGGTAGAACGAAGGGTTGTTCATGGTGGTGGCAAGTCCGGCATTCGTGTCGATTCCGGGCAGATTCGGCAGCATCTCGAGAGGCATTTCGCTCATCGGCTGCGGGTCCGTGTCCGGCGCTGGGCCAACCGAGTTGGCCGGCACGATCCAGCGGGCGAGGGTCTCGAACATGGCATTAACGTTGAGCGGCTTGCCGATATGATCGCACATGCCCACGCTAAGAACCTTTTCCCGCTCTCCGGCGATGACATTGGCGGTCATCGCAATGATCGGCAACGTCGCCCAAGCCGGATTCAGGCGTATCCGGCGGGTTGCCGTGTAGCCGTCCATCACCGGCATCTGGCAGTCCATCAGCACTCCGTCGAATCGAGCATCCTCGGCCAGCACGTCAAGCGCTTCCTGGCCGTTCGTGGCCAGCACGACCTCTATGCCGACATTTTCCAGCAGTTCCATCGCAAGTTCCTGATTCATTTCGTTGTCCTCCACCAGCAGCAGCCGTGCCCCCCGGAGTTTGCGCATGGCTTCGCTCTGCTGCAAAGCCCTTTTCGCTGTTCGTCCGCAGGGAATGACCGTCTTGCCCATCGTTTCGCCAATAGCCTCCAGCAGGGCCGAGGCGGTCACCGGCTTGGTCAGCACCGTGTGCACGGGGACGCCTCGCTTCTCTGCGGAGTTGAGCACATCCTCCCTACCGTAACCGGTGACCATGAGGACCTTCGGTTCATGGACAAATCCCGCTTCCCGCATCTTCTGGATACATTCGACGCCATCGATGGAGGGCATCTTCCAATCCATGAGGACGAGGCCATAGGGCGCAGCCTGTCTGTCCGCCAAGTCGATCATTTCCAGCGCCTGGCGGCCATCGGTAGCCACTTCGACTTCCATGCCGTAGGTCTTGCACATGGTGGCCAAAATTTCCCGGGCAGCGGCGCTGTCATCGGCAACCAATACCCGGATTCCGGCCAATTCATCGGCGCGGATCATGCGGCGCGGCGTCTGCTCAGACTGAAGGCCGAACCTGGTATTAAAATGGAAGGTTGATCCCTTACCGTATTCGCTCTCCACCCATATTTTGCCATCCATCAGTTCCACAAGATTCTTGGAAATCACTAGTCCCAGGCCGGTGCCGCCATACTTACGGGTTGTCGAGCTGTCGGCCTGACTGAAGGATTGGAAGAGCTTCTGCTGATGTTCCTCGGTCATGCCGATCCCTGAATCCCGCACCCAGAAATGCAATTCCACCTCCTGGGGGGTGAGCGCCACGGGTTCAATACCGACGATGATTTCTCCGTACTCGGTGAATTTCAGGGCGTTATTGCCAAGATTCACGAGGACCTGTCCCAAACGTAACGGGTCACCTATGAGCGCGGTGGGAACCTCCGGGGAAATATTGAAGAGCAGCTCCAACCCCTTGTCCTCCGCCCGGATACCGAGCAGGTTGGCCAGGTTGTCCATGACGTCTTCCAACTGGAAACCAATCGTCTCCATTGACAGCTTGCCCGCCTCGATCTTGGAAAAATCGAGAATTTCGTTGATGATGCCAAGGAGGTTGTCGGCAGCGCGATGAATTTTCTGAACGTAGTTCTGCTGCTTGGCAGTAAGTTCCGTCTGTAGTGTCAGATACGACATGCCGATGATGGCATTCATCGGCGTACGGATCTCGTGGCTCATGTTGGCCAAAAAATCCGCCTTGGCCTGGGACGCCCGCTCCGCTGCCTCCCGGGCGGCGGCCAGTTCGTCTTCGAACTGTTTACGCTCCGTCTGGTCCAGAACCACCTCAATCGCCCCGGTGATGATGCCGTCCGCATCGCGCAGTATCCCCGCACTGCCCTGGAGCCAGGCATTGCGTCCGCTCCGCATGGTGACATTGCTCTCGGCAAAGAGCGTATCTCCCGTTTTCCGAACATGGCTGTAGGTGCTCTGCAGCAGTTCATGTTCCGGCAGGAATACCAGGTCGATAAGAATCGGTCGGCGTTTGCCGTAGAACGCCACGGCATATTCGTGATCGCCCTTGCCAATGATGTCGGCAGCCTCAACGCCGGTCATCTGTTCAGCAGCGCGATTCCAAGCGGTGACGATACCGTCGCGGTCGATGACGAAAGTGGCTCCCGGCAGCAGGTCGATGATCTGGGTCAACTGGCGTTCCGATGCCTGCAACTCTTCCTCAAGTTGCTTGTGTTCCGTTATGTCGCGCACCGTCTCGATGCCGCCGGTGACGTTGCCCTGTGCGTCGTGCAGCAAGGTGGCGTAGGCCTGAATCCAAAGCTCCTTGCCGTTGGGACGGATATAGGCCTCACCGGAGATGACATCGCCGTCAAGGCGGACGTACTGATATCTCTCATAGGCTTTCTGGGCGGGAAACAAGACAAAATCAATCATGATCGGTCGCCGTTCGCCGTAGAATGGTATCGCGTATTCGCGATTCCCCTTTCCGATCATGTCGATTGCCTTGGCGCCGGTCATCCGCTCGGCTGCACGGTTCCAGGCGGTGATGACGCCATTTTTGTCGACAACGAAGGCGGCGTCCGGAAATAGATCGATGATGTCGGCCAGCCTATGCTTGGATGCCTCCAACTCAATCTGGATGTTTTTGCGGTCGGTGATGTCCCGAACCGTTTCGATTCCGCCTACAATGTTGCCTAAGGCGTCGCGCAGCGGCGAGGCGCTGGCCTCGAACCACAGGCCGCGCGAGGCAATGAAGCCCTCGCCAACAAGAGTGTCTCCCCGCCTTGTGAAATGGCTGTATATTTTTTGGCACTCACTATCCGCCGCAGATAACAGGTCGATGAGGATTGGTCTGCGTTCGCCATAAAACGCCACAGTATATTCGTAATTGCCCTTGCCGATAATCTCTGCGGCTTTAACACCGGTCATCTCTTCGGCGGCCTGATTCCAAGCGGTGACAATGCCGCTGCTGTCGATGGCAAAGGTAGCGTCCGGCAAGTTATTGAGAATGGCCGCCATATGGTGATGCTGCTGTTCAGCGGCGGCTGTCAGGATTTCATTTTGGATGCGGAGACGCAAGGACTGCCCGATGGACATTGCGATATTTCTGGATGTAGCGAGATAGGCCACACCTACGACAACGGTACAAAACGCTATAAAATAATTGTAAAATCCTCCCTCAACAGCATGAAACGCCGCCATCACGAACAAAGGCGGAATAGCAAAATATGGGTAAAGCCCTGGAACAAGCGTCATGGAACCCAATGCTGCGCCACATGCCGACATTACTACTATATCGAAGAATCCCCACCGTTCATTATTTAATGCCATGTAGCCGACCATTTCCATCGCAACAAAAACACTCCCGCTAAAAATCGCCATCCTGACAAAACGGTTTTTCCAGGCGGGGATATTGATTTCAAGGGGCGGGAGTTTCGAAAATTCCGTGATGGAACGGACACGGGCCACTATAACGATTGCCGCTAATACCTGTATCACTATCAAATGGTTTAACGGGGCGGTTCCCCATAAAAAAATGGTCATGCAGAGGATAGTAACAGCCATCGCGACAAGCAGATGCTTTTGCTTGCAAAACAAAAACATCTGCTCGATGGCCACACGATCATCCAAGGTAAGGGAAGAGCCCGGGGCTTGCTCCTTGGATTTCTTCGACGATTTAAGGTTTTGCACTTTCTGTCCTCAGTGACCAAATTAAGCAACTAAAGCATCAGGTGTTCAATGACGTATTCAGCAAATCGTGGCCCACGAAAAATTTTATGCAAATAACATTTTAGGGCTTACGGTGTTGGCAACCGCTCTTCAAACATGATGCTAAACTGGTTCAGGACGACTTTCCAGTTTTTTCTCGGCATCGCCCATTTTCTCAAGGTATTAGTCAGGAACAACCAGGGCAGCTTGAACGCGAAATACGAGATAATCCGTTGCCAGTTGCTCTGCACGATCAGGACATGCCATTATTATGAGCAAAATCTGTAAAATACCTTACAGTTAAAAAAGTCACCTGCTGGACTGGCTTATGCTGCCGCCGACAGGGCAACCCCAGAAAATCCCTACAGAGGTATCACCCGATGAACGCAAGCAAGAAAATGACATTCCGCGCCTGTTTGGTGCTCGCCGCCTCCCTGCTCCTGTGGAATCCTCTTCAGGCCAGCGCCGGAGCGGGAATGAGCGGAGGCGATGACCAAGCGATGCAGGGAGTCTCCGGCAAGGTGGTCGAAACCATGAACAGCGGCGGCTATACCTATGTCCTGGTGGAAAAGGATGCCACCAAGACCTGGGTGGCTCTGCCCCAGAGCGCAATCACGGTGGGCAGTGTAATCGCCTGCAAGCCGGGCATGGAGATGAACAACTTCAAAAGCACCTCGCTGAACCGGTCCTTCGAAAGCATCGTGTTTTCAGAAGGACTTGCCCCTGTCGGCCCCGTCGCCGCGTCAGCCCCAGCCGCTCCGTCAACTCCGTCTGAGGTAATCACGGTGAGCAAGGCCGATGGACCCAGTGCCCAAACCGTCGGCGAGATTTTTGAAAAGAAAGATACCCTGGCGAATAAGCCGGTGGCGATCCAGGGCAAGGTGGTCAAGGTCAGCCGCGGCATCATGGGCAAGAACTGGCTGCATCTGCAAGACGGCACAGGCAGTCAGGCCGCAGGGACCAACGACCTGGTGGTCACCACCGATTCGCTGCCCGAAGTTGGGGCGGTGGTCACCATCAAGGGCAATCTTTCACGGGACCGCGACTTCGGCGCGGGATACCGTTACGGCGTGATTATCGAGAATGCCGAGGTGACCGGCAACAAGTGAGGCTCAGGCTGCCAGGAAAGAAGGACGTGCATCATCCACTCTTCCTGGCAGTCCCTTGCGCACAGCAAACTTAGGTGAAAAAGCATGATCCGTTTCCTGCTTCTTTATCTCTCCGTCTATCCCCTGGTCCACTACTATGCCCTCCGCAAGATTCGAGCGGCCTTTCTCCTTAGCAAAAAAGCCCATCTCTGCCTAGTCCTGTTCATGGCAACCATGATCGCGGCGCCGATCATGGTCCGGCTGGCCGAGCGGGCCGGGATCGAAACAGGCGCCAGATTCTGGGCCTATACAAGTTTTAGCTGGATGGGCTTGTTGTTCCTTTTCACAACCATTTCCGCTGCGGTTGATACGGTCTGTTACGCCATCCTGGCAACGGAAAAAATCCAAAAACGAAAATTTTCCCTGCCGCGAGTATCGCCCCGGCAACTCTTTGCGAACCAGGCAATGCTGGCACTTGCCATGTACGGCTACGGGTTGTTCGAGGCAGCGAATATCCGTCTGGAACATATCGAGATCGCCAGCCCCAAGATTACGGCCAGCACCGGCAGGATCCGCATTGCCCAAATCTCGGACGTGCATCTGGGGCTCATTATCCGGGAGGAAAGACTCAAGCAAATCATTGCCCGAATACAGGAAGCACAACCCGATATTCTAGTCTCCACCGGCGATTTGCTCGACGGCCAGCTCAACCACCTCACCACGGAAGCCGGGCTGCTGGCGGCGATCAACCCGCCCCTGGGCAAATTCGCCATCACCGGCAACCATGAGTTCTACGCCGGGATACAGGACGCCCTGGATTTTACCAACGCCTCGGGCTTCACCATTCTGCGCCAACAGGGGATGATGGTCGGCGGCATCACTATTGTCGGGGTGGATGACCCGGCAGTCAAAGCTTTTGGCAACGGCCATGCCGAGTCGGAACACGATCTTCTCGCTACCCAGCCCAAAGAAAACTTCACGCTCCTGCTCAAACACCGGCCTGCGATTGATCCAAACAGTCTGGGGCTTTTCGACCTCCAGCTCTCCGGCCACACCCACAAGGGCCAAATATTTCCCTTCAACCTGCTCACCTGGATTTTTTATCCCCAGCGGGCGGGACAGCTCACCGCGCTGAACAGCGGCCTTCTCTATCTAAGCCGAGGCACCGGCACCTGGGGTCCACCCATCCGCTTCTTGGCCCCGCCGGAGGTGACCATCATCGATCTGCTGCCTGCAAAAAACTAACTATCTTCCCATAATTGCGAGGCTATTGACAACAGCAACAGATTCCGCTACCTAACAAAGAAGAAGTCTCCTGCCAACCCACACATTTGGAGGGAATATGGCCTACAACTTCCGAAATCTGATCTTCGAAGGGGGCGGCGTCAAGGGCATTGCCTATCTCGGCGCCATGGACGTGCTGGACAAAAAGGGAATCGTAGCACAGGTCGAGCGGGTCGGCGGCACCTCTGCCGGGGCGATCAACGCCATCCTGGTCGGCCTTGGCTTCACCCCGGAGGAAACACGGGACATCCTCTGGTCCCTGGACTTCAACCGGTTCATGGATGACGACTGGGGCATAGTGCGCGATGCCGAGCGGCTTATCGAACAGTATGGCTGGTACAAAGGCGATTTCTTCAGAAACTGGGTCGGCAACCTGATCCGCGAAAAGACCGGCAACAGCGAAAGCACCTTTGCGGACATCGAGGCCCTGAAAGAAAAAAAGAAGTTCAGATCGCTCTACTTCATGGGCACCAATCTCTCCACCCGCTTCTCCGAGGTGTTTTCCGCCGAACACACTCCCAGGGTCTGCGTTGCCGACGCGGTGCGGATTTCCATGTCGATTCCGCTGTTCTTCGCGGCCAAGCGCAGCCCGCGCGGCGATGTTTACGTAGACGGCGGAGTACTCGACAACTACCCCGTAAAACTCTTTGACCGGGACAAATACGTCACCCCAGAAAACTCCTTTATCCCCGAATACTACGCCCGGATCAACACCGACCTCCAGGGCCAGGACCGCGCCATCGCCGACTATGTCTACAACAAGGAGACCCTTGGCTTTCGGCTCGACACCAAGGAGGAGATTGCCGTGTTTCGCGACCACGCCGAGCCGCCCCACGAAAAAATCGACAATTTCTTCAACTATGCCTGGTCGCTGGTCAGCACCATCATGGATGCCCAGCAAAACGACCATCTGCACAGCGACGACTGGCACCGGACCATTTATATCGATACCCTCGGGGTCAAAACCACCGAGTTTGACCTCTCCGACGAAAAGAAAAAAGCCCTGGTCCAATCGGGCACGGATGGGGCTGAAGCATATTTTCGCTGGTTCGATGACGCAGCCGCAACACCGATCAACAAATAAGCAAAAAGGAAAAACCATGACTCCCAACGCATTGCACAAGCATCTCATCCTGGCAACTCTGGCGATTCTACTGGCCGCCTCTTTGGCCCAGGCGGAGAACTTCACCCTCACCAGCAAGGATCTCGGCGGCCAGCTCTCAGACCAACAGGTCTGTTCCGGCTTTGGCTGCACCGGCAAAAACATCTCGCCCCAGCTTCTCTGGA
This sequence comes from Deltaproteobacteria bacterium, assembly GCA_026388695.1. Lineage (GTDB taxonomy): Bacteria > Desulfobacterota > Desulfobulbia > Desulfobulbales > Desulfurivibrionaceae > Thiovibrio. The sequence continues at coordinate 37,855 of JAPLJH010000008.1, forward strand.
AAAATGCGCCGGTCGGCACAAAGAGTTTCGCCATCACCGTGCATGATCCCGATGCCCCGACCGGCAGCGGCTGGTGGCACTGGGTTGTCTTCAACATCCCGGCCACGGTCACGCAACTGGCCGCCGATGCGGGCAACCCGGCCAAAGATCTCGCGCCCAAGGGGAGCATCCAAAGCGTCACCGATTACGGCAAGCCCGGCTTTGGCGGCGCCTGCCCGCCGGTGGGCGACAAACCGCACCGCTACATCTTCACCGTCTATGCGCTCAAAATAGAAAAACTGGAGCTGGACAGCACCTCGCCGCCAGCCATGGTCGGCTACTACCTCAACCAAAACGCTCTGGCCAAGGCCTCGCTGATTTCCTATTACGGCCGTTGATCAGCCCACTTCGCAGTATTATGAGGGGGCATATCTTAAAAATAAGTTTTACGATATTTCAAGATCTGCCCCCAATATTTTCCTGGTATCTCCTCACGAACCAGTTTCTGCTCATAAAACCCATCGCCAAGCCGCTTTTGAATCATGGCGAAACCGGGCTCCGCCCCCTATTTCCCCAGCGCGGGCATCAGATTAACCCGTAAGCCTTCAATGCCTTCTCAAAACACTGTCCCGAGATTGCGTCTGCCTCCTGGCGCAGGAGTTGGTAGTCATCCGCCTGCCACTTATCCAGCGGCATCCTGGCGGCCGCACTCCCCGCGCAAGAGACGTGGCTGATTACGCGCGATTTCTCGCCGCCAGACTCCGTTGCCAGGACTTCCATCTCGTAGCTCAATACGTAGTCGCTGCTGGACAAAAAAGATTCATATGCCAGCTCCCACCTCTTTCCCCGCACGGTCAGTTGAATCGAGCCGGGCGCCGCGTCGGTGCCAGCCCATTGGAAGCGCTCGGCAAGACGTTGTGCAAGCGCTATGTCTGCACTCCGGTTCGCGCCAGCTTCGTAGCCAGTGGGCAGGGCCTGATTCAACTGCCGTCCAAACTCCTGACTGATCTGGGTATTTGCCTGGAAGGTTTGAGGATTTGTCGCCTTACCGGCGCTCCCTGCCGCACTGGAAACCAGGCTCGCCACCAGAAAGTTTCCAACGGCAGTCGACTTGGTACGCTCGATCAGTGGCGTCGGTGCGGTCACGGGGCTCACCGCAACCGGGTTCCGCTGGAACTTCGCCAGGACCTCTTCCGCTCCCGGCAACCTCGCCGTACCCTGCGTCGCACACCCGGTCAACAGCAACATCAACAACGCACTTGCTTTTTTCATGATCAACCTCTCCCTGATTGTGATGCACGAATAACTGTGGGGTCAGGTCTTGAAATATCACAAAACTCTCTTTCAACACCTGACCTAAAAACACCTCTTACGCCAGCATCCACATGCTTCATCAAAAAGCCATAAGCATACCGGGAGTATCATCAAAGAGTCAGGAAGTCAACCGAGAAAATCTCACACGAAATTTTATTATGCAACACCACTTTGAAACGCCAGTCTCTCCTGCCTTCCAACTAAAAACATCCTTTCCCAACGCACTGAGACAACACCTTTTCTGGACAAAATAATCTCCCATACAGTATAGAAAGAACATCATCCTGCCCGATGACCGGCGCCTGCCGCCATTGCTTAGCCCGTATCCCTTTGGAGGACTTTCATGCCGCGCCTGATCTGTTACTGTTTTGGTTTTACCGAAGAGAATTTACGCCAGGATGTTCTGGAGCATGGCCGTTCGTTGATCATGGAGCGCATTGTTTGCGAGAAGAAAAACGGCCGCTGCCAATGCGCGGAGAAAAACCCCGCAGGCCGCTGATGTCTGGCTGAAGTCCGCCAGGTGGTGGACGCAGTGCTGAAAAACACTTCCAACACGGAGAACCGCTGATGTATTTCCCGGTTGCCAATATCGAGGCCAACCCGCTGCTGCCACCGCTGGTTGCCTTTGTCATCTCTTTTTTCACCTCCATGGGCGGGGTGAGCGGGGCCTTCCTGCTGCTGCCCTTTCAGGTAAGCGTGTTGGGGTTCACCAGCCCGGCGGTCAGCTCGACCAACCAATTGTTCAACATCGTGGCCATCCCCAGCGGCGTGTACCGTTACATCAAAGAAGGCCGGATGCTCTGGCCCCTGACCTGGATCGTGATCATCGGCACCCTGCCCGGAGTGCTGGTCGGAGCCATCGTTCGGATCAAATACCTGCCCGACCCGAAAAACTTCAAGCTCTTTGCCGGACTGGTCCTTCTCTATATGGGCGGAAGGCTGCTCAAAGATCTGGCGTTTACCAAAAAAAATGGGGACACGCCCACCACCGAAGAGCGCTTCCATCAACGACACAAAAAGCAAGACCAGGCAACCGAAAGCGAACCGCCCGCCTCCTGCGAGCACTCGTCCTGCGTCACGGTCCGGCAATGGACCCCCACCCGGCTCGTCTATGATTTTTACGGGGAAACCTTCACGGTCAACGCCGTGGGACTCATGGCCTTGAGTCTTGTTGTCGGCATGGTGGGAGGGGTGTACGGCATCGGCGGCGGGGCGATCATTGCCCCGTTTTTGGTTAGTTTCTTCGGCCTGCCGGTCTACACCGTGGCCGGCGCGGCTCTGATGGGAACCTTTGTCACCTCGGTGGCAGGGGTGATCTTTTACCAGATTCTGGCCCCCCACTTTCCCGGCATGGTCATCGCCCCGGATTGGCTCCTGGGCTTTCTCTTCGGGATCGGCGGCTTCGCAGGCATGTATTGCGGGGCGCGGCTGCAAAAATTCGTACCGGCCAAATTCATCAAATGGATTCTGGTGGTGTGCCTGCTGTTCACGGCAGGCAAGTATATCTGGTCTTTCCTTTTTTAGGAGCCGTTACGTTGTCCTGTTACGGCTCCTTAGCCATGCTTACAACGAGTTAAACGGAAAGGATCAGTCGGTTCAGTTGGTTTGAAATCTCCGGCAAGCCCCCCGCAGGCCGTTCTTCCATCTCCTCAAGCAGGCGCAGGCTGGCGATACCATACCAGGAGGCATCAAGAAAAGGCGCGGCCCTCGGACTCCGGCCAAATCCGCCTCTTCCGGTCTGGCAGCTCACGACAAACGCCCTGGCGCTGTCCAAATCAATGGGCCTTGCACCCAAAAGGCCTAAGCCCGCAAGCCCGGCGTGGCAATTCTCGATGAACGAAGTGGTTCCCGGAAAAAAGCCAAACCCGCCATCGCCGTTCTGCGTGCGCTGAAGCCAGCCGGCCAGCTCCCCCGCACCCGCCACCGATTGACCATCCATCTTTTTCACAAACAAATATCGGGCCACATCCCCCACCGCGCAAGAGGCAGGCAGCAGCAAAGATCGGCCGGAGCCACGGAAGTCCGGCTCCTCCTCAAGAATCTCCCTGGCTATTCGGCGCACATAATAGAAGGCGGCAAGGGAGGTGTCCCTGGCCAGGCAAGCGACGAGATGGGAGCGCACCCGCTCGGCATCCAGGGCAACTCCGCAGATATGGCAGGTCATCAGCAGACGAAAGGTGGTGTCGATTCCCAGCCAGGGCACGGCCAGCATTCGGGCGAGATATTCGGCCAGCGCAGGCTCTGATTTGGGGGTGGGCGGGTCTTGGCCCAGGACAAGGCCGATGGCCACGGCCTGAAAGGTGTCTTGGATGGTGGCGGGTAGCCGCGGCGTAGCGCCGTAACCGCCCGTGGCCTTGCGCCGCTTGAGCACGAAATCCATGAGTGCGACATGATTAACCTGACGAGGCATACATCCCCTCCGTTTCGGGAGAATCTCAATCCATCACTTCACGTCCTTATTCCGGTAGGCAATCACCCGGACTTTTTCCAGGGTGACCATCCCCTTGTCGAGCATGGCATCCAGGTCCGGCAGAAAAGCAGCGATCCGTTCCGGCCGGTCAACGATTTCGATGACCACAGGCAGGTCTTCGGAGAGCCGCAAAATCTTGGCTGTGTGGATGCGGCTATTCTTGCCAAAACCCATGATCCCACGGGTGACGGTGGCCCCGGCCAAGCCGCGTTTCCTGGCCTCTTCGACAATGAGTTCGTACAACGGACGCTGGCCGAGTTTGGCGGTTTCACCGATGAAGATGCGGAGCAGTTCCGCTTCCGAGGGGAGTTCCATCGTCATGTCTCCTTTTTTGATTAGCAGGCAATCTCAATCAAGTTCTGTGCTTCATATGCAGTCAAAATCCCATTGGCCCGCAGCCGAGCACCGGAGAGGCTGCCGAAAAGGGGATTTGCACTGTTTGAGGCGCAGCCGAGTTTGCAAAGCCCCGGCAGCATCGAGGAGCACAGGGCATCCCGCCTTCGGCGGGACAAGGGACACAGGGGGCCTTTTCTTTTGGTTCGTTTTCTTTGGGCAAGCAAAGAAAATGAACAGAAGCATACAGCGTATTCCTCTGGCTCCGGAGATTACTTGGTAAGCAGATTTCTTAAATCAACCGGCCCAACGCCATGCCCAGAAAAAACAACACCAACCCCACCCCGTTCTGCAACAAGATATTGCCCAACCCGTACCAATACTGGCCATCAGCCAGAAGATTTCCGCTCTCGGCAACAAAGGTGGAAAAGGTGGTGAAGGCGCCCATGAAACCGGTGAGCAGGATAATCCGCACCTCGCCGGTGCCGACGAAACGCTCGCTGGTCATGGTCCAGATCAAGCCGAAAAGCAGGCAGCCCAAACCATTCACCGAAGCAGTGCCCCAAGGAAAACTTGCCCCGGCCACCCGCTGCACCAGCCCGGCCAAACCGTAACGGGCCAGAGTGCCGCAGGCTCCGGCCACGGCGAGATAGATCAATTTTTGCAGCATCTATGTTACTCCTTCCACACCGCCAGGGCTTTTTGATACACCTCGGAACGGGACAGGTCGAGATCCTTGGCAATGCTCGCCACCGCGTCTTTCAGGCTGAGCCCGGATTGCCCCCGATACCAGCGCAGCAGGTCCTCAAGATTATCCGGCCGCTGTGGGGCAGAGGCGCGCAGCCCTGCGATGAGCACCACGAATTCTCCCTTGATGGCCTCCCGAACCTTAAGCCCGGCCAGGAGTTGCGCCAGCTCGCCTGCGCTAATCTCCTCATGCATCTTGGTGAGTTCCCTGCCGATCACCGCCTGCCGATCCCCTAGTTCCGCGAGGCAGTCGGCAAGACTTGCTGTGATCCGCCGGGGCGACTCATAAAACACCAGGGGATGGACATCATTTTTCAAGCCCCGCAGCAATTTCCGCCGCTCAGTCCCCTTGGCCGGAAGAAATCCCAGAAAAAGATGGGAAGGTTCGGTCAGGCCCGCAACGCTGAGAAGGGTCGCCAGGGCGGAAACCCCTGGGACCGGCACCACGGGAATGCCATGCGCCTGGGCGCTCTGCACCAAAATCCCGCCCGGATCGGAGATGCCAGGCGTTCCGGCATCGGAAACCAGGGCCACCTGCGCCCCGGAAAGCAGCCGGGCCACAATCTCCTGGGCGCGGCTCGCCTCCTTTTCCTTATAGTAGCTGATAAGCGGGGTATGGATATCGAAATGGGTAAGGAGCTTTCTGGTGTGCCGGGTATCCTCGGCGGCGATCAGGTCCACCTCCTTGAGGATGCGCAAGGCCCGGAGGGTGATATCCTCCAGATTGCCGATGGGAGTAGCCACCACAAACAGGGTGCCCGGCTTGCCGCTGCCTCCGATAACGGCCTTGCCCTCTTTCACGCTGGTCTGCCTCATGCTTGCATGGCCTCCGTGGGAACAAACAGACGGAAGCTGGTGCAACCGGGGCTGCTCTCGCAGGAAATCTCCCCGCCGCAACGGGAAATGAGTGTTTTTGCCAAATACAGCCCGAGGCCGAGATGTCTTTCCCCAACTTTGGTCGAATAAAACGGTTCGTAGAGATGCGCCGCAGCCTCACTGGAAAGCCCTGGGCCGTTGTCCTGCACCCGCACCCCGATGCCCTCGCCTTCGGTGATGGATTCGACCACGATCTCCGCTCCTTCCATGCCCTGCATGGCTTCCAGGGCGTTGGCCAGCAGAATATACATGATCTGGTGCAACTCAAGTTGAAAACGGGTCAGGGACGGCAACGCCTCGGCCAGGGTAATTTTCTTGCCCACCTTGTGCTTGAAGGTCGAATCGGCAGACATAAACTCCACCTCGGTCTCGATAACCGAATTGACCGTATAGGGAACGCCGCCGGGAAGCTGCCGAAACTCCGGCAAAATCAGGGTCCGCTGCAAGATCTGCTGGCTCTGCCGCACCCTCTCCTGCATCTGGGAAAGGGCATCTGCCCGACGGGAGAGAAGATCGTGCAGGGTATCCACCTCCGGCGACGGCCCGGTCTGGCGCATCTGCTCCAATACCGCCATCGCCTTGTCCAGCATCATCCCGGAGAGATCGGTGTGCAGGGAAAAAACCTGAATAATCCCGCTGAGATTATGAATGATCCCACGGAACATCCGCCCCAGCGCGGCATCCTGACTCTGCGCCAGATACGCCTCTTCCCATTTTTCTGCCTGCATTGCCCCTCCGATGCGCAAGGATAAAGGCCCAAACGGCTGACCTCAGTACAGTTTACCCGGAATGGGGGTATAAAATCCAGGCTATTGTCGGCCCGGCTTGAAAACAGATGGACCACCCGCCACTGGCCCCGGCCGGAACAATGGTGTACAGTAAACGCAGACGTATCCCATTGCCAGAACCTTGCACCCGCCGGAGAACCCCTATGCTCCTGCTCGATGTCCCATTCCTGCCCGACCCGCATTACGTGGAATTTCTTGCCGATCTCCAGCCTGCGCTCCATTGCGTCCATTTCAGCCTGTATCTCGACAACATCCCCGATGGCCGCCATCGCCCCGGCACCGTCCCGGAGTTTGCCGACCTGGCCCCTGCCCTGACCCGACTGCCAGTCCCTAAAAAATACGCCCTGCTCAACAGCCGCTTCCACCATCCCCAACTCTATGGCGACAAAGCCGCACTGCACAAAATCATCACAGCGCTGGACACCCTGCTCACGGCAGGCACCCTCCACGGCATCGCCATTGTCGATTTCTATCTGTTGCAGGCCCTGAGCGATACCAGCCCCGAAACCTGCGGCCAGCTTGAGGCGGTGCCTGGGATCAACTGCATGCTGGATTCCTTTGCGCGGATTCAAGCATACTGCCAAGCCGTTGCCAATACCGCCTTCAAGCCCCCGGCCAAACTCAATCTGGACCGCTCACTAAACCGCGACCTTCCCGAACTTGCGGAGATCTCCCTGCAATGCCGCCAACACCTCCCCGGAGTCAAACTGACCCTGCTGGCCAACGAAGGCTGCCTGGACCGCTGCCCCTTCAAGCTGACCCACGACGCCCAGATCGCCTTTGCCAACACGGGACTTATCGCCAACGAAACCCATGCCGCCAACCAAGAACTCGGCTGCATCCGGGAACTCACCGCGCGTCCGGCGGAGCTGTTCAAGTCGCCCTTTATCCGGCCCGAGGATCTGGAGCATTATGAGGGAATGGTGGAGGTGATCAAGCTCTGCGGTAGAACCCTGGGACCCGCCTTTCTGCAACGGGTGGTGCGGGCCTATGCGACCCGGAAGTATGAAGGCAATCTGCTGGACTTGATGGATACCATGGAATGGCTGGCCAAGCGGCTGCATGTGGCCAATGAAGGACTGCCTGCGAATTTTCTGGCCAGAATTACCGGTTGCGACAAGAACTGCCGCGCCTGTTCGTACTGTCGGGAGCTGCTAAACAAGAGTGCTAGGCCATTACCGTTTCAGCTTGAAGATCTTCGCCCATGAAAAAACAGCGGCGATGTCGCTAATTTTTATCACGCCAAAAAAATATGGGGGATGTCCCTTTTTTTACTATTTTGTATTCTCGACTCGCAGATAAAATTCTCTTCAGCACCTACAGACGCCTGTCTTGCGATCAGAACTTAGGCGAAGAAGGAGTAAGAGTATCCCCTCGGCTCGATTGAGTAAAACTGCCAATGCGGCATCTGCACCAAGATTTGCTACATGCGTACCTTTGTTCAGCAGATCGAAAAGCTCTATTGCAGTGCGAATGTCAGCGTCGATGAACTTCTTCAAAGCCGGTTGCGAGATCGGGCTATATAGGTACTGAATACGAGCATGCCGAGTGGGCTTGCCATTGTGGTAGTGTGAAGGATTTTGCGTCCACGCATTCATCTCTGCATCAGAGGCAACTTGACGGAGAGCGTGCCCCAGTAACTCCCGAAGGGAAATACAAAGGTGCCGCGCCTTGTCGGGATTTTGGGAATTCGCCGCTGCACGAGCGCCCTTTAAGAGTGTTAGCAGTTGAGGGTCGAGGGTTGATAGGTATCCTTCAAGTTCGTCGAACGTCTTTTTGGCAAGACCGCTGCGTTCTTTCTCCACAACTTCCTGCGCCCCCCCGGGGAGTGCTATGTCGAGGTCTAGCGCACGAAAGACTTCTGATGGCATTTCAGCCATCATATCTGCTGTTCCATCTTCAAAGGAGGACGCCAAGAAGGAATTGCCAGCAGCAACCACCCTGCATGAACCTTTAAAGACAGGTTCAAAAATGTGCGGAACTAGTTTGGATATGCCTGCAGATGCGAGACAGGCCATCTCTGCCTTTTCAACCAAGTGACCATGCTGGAGAGCGGCTTCGAGCACCGTTGTTCCGCAGGAAAAAATCTGTGCCGTGCGTGCGAATGCTGTCATGGATGCCAACGTTGGCATATCAGGCATATGAACACTATATACCCGGGCTGCCCGTGCCATCGCTTCGCTTAGTGTCAAAGGTATATCCAGCTTGGCTACCGAGAAGCTCTGGATAGCTTCCATTGCCTCATGCATTCCTCTTAGCATCGAAGGATCTACAAAGTCCCGAAGTCGCGCCTCTTGTTCACGAATTTCCCTCAATGCAGGAAGGTCCATCATATTTCGACAACGATCCTCCAGCTCTCGTATTGCTCGTAGCGCTGGAGGATCTATGAGGTTTCGCAGTCGCTCCTCTTGCTCCCTGATTACCCTAAGTGCAGGAGGGTCGATCATATCTCGATAGCGCTCCTCCTGATCTCGCATTGCCCGAAGCAAAGGAGCATCTGCAAGGTCTCGAAGTCGCTCTTGCTGGCGTATCATTTCAGTAATTCTGTCTGGCTTATCAAAAGGATCTCGTGTCATAAAGACTCCGAAGCATCAGATAGGAGAAAACTCGGGACACTCCCCAGTTTTTTTCGCCTTCACGGGCCAACCAGGGAGTGAAGTCAGCGTTTCGAATATTCATCCAAATCGACGTAATCGCCCCCCGAAGCACACGAATGATTCACCCTAGCAAACCTCCGCACCAACCACAACCCAGAAAAAACACTGGAGTGCATCCGGAGCAGTCCGCAACGAACACCGCCCCACCTACCTGCCTCATTCTTTTTCCCGATCAATACCAAGCAGTTGTTTCGTTATTACCTATTGGCCAACCCCTCCTCCCTGCTGGTACATACACATCTCAACTTTCACCCCTACGGAGGAATACCATGCTCAAACGAATCGCACTGTCCCTGGCCTTTACCCTGCTGGCTGCCGCGCCCGCAATGGCAACCAACTACATAACCCCGGCAAATCTCAAAAAAACGCTGGATGCAAAACAGGAGGTAATCCTGGTGGATATCCAGCCCGCCGCCGACTTTACCAAACAGCACCTACCCGGCTCCATCGAAACCAACGCCTTCCCCGGCAAAAGCGACGAGGAAAAAGCCCGTCTGGATAAGGCGCTGCCGACCATCAATGCCAGCAAGGCGCAGGTCATTGTCCTCTGTCCCAAAGGCAAGGGCGGGGCAAAAAACAGCTACGATTACCTCCAGAGCAAGGGGGTGCCTGAAAACCGGCTTCAGATACTAGAGGGGGGAATTTCGGACTGGCCGTATGCCGAGATGTTCGTCAAGGGCCGCTAGGATCAACCGGGGGAAGTGGGCATCCTGTTGGTTACCCATTTTTTTTTAACCCCGCTCGTCTTCCTGCTTGGGCTGCAACTTGATGTAGACAAAGATGATCAGGGCAGAAAGACCAAGCACCCCGTAAAGGGCCTGATGCGAGTATTTCATGATCAGGTCCTGATTGCTGCCGATGAAATAGCCGAGCCAGGTGAGGACCGTCACCCATATTCCCGCGCCGAGCAGGGTGTAGAGAGAAAACTTCAGGTGGTTCATCCCGGCAAGGCCTGCCGGAAGCGAAATAAGATGGCGGACCACCGGCAACAGGCGGCCGATAAAGGTCGAGATCTCGCCGTGCCGCAAGAAAAACGTCTCGACCTTGGCAAACTTCTCCTCGGTAATCCAGACATACTTCCCATATTTCAAAAGCAGCGGCCTGCCCAGATAATGGGAGGCGAAGTAATTCAGGTAAGCGCCGAATAGGCTGCCCAGGGTGCCGCAGAGAATAACAGGCAGCATCTCCATCTTCCCCGCCTGAACAAGATACCCGGCCGGGGGCATGACGACCTCGCTGGGGATCGGGATTACCGAACTCTCCATGGCCATCAGAATAAAGATCCCCGGATAGCCCATGGCTCCGATACTTTCCACGAGCCAGTTGATGAGATTATGCATGCAGCGCTCCTTGCTTAGATGATGGAGCGCCATTCTATACGGTTCGTGGCAAAAAAACGATCAATTATAACGGGCGATCGGGTTGAAACATAAAGGCGCAGACACCCCCGGATGCAACGCAAAAACGTCAAACCGAAGGGGCCGCCTCGATTCATTACAGCAAAATCAACGTGGCAATATCTCCGATAAAACGACTGATAATCGCGAGCACAATTGCCCCCACGCCATAGGTGAGCCATGCCCACCAAGGAATCGTCCGGCAACCTGTCCAGATACAGTTCAGCATGTGTTTTTCCATACCAGATAATTTTGTTTTCGTGAAAGCGGTCGAGCCAAGGGACGAGGAGTCCACCGGCTCGACCGCAAGGTCAAGATCAACGCTGTGCATCAATTGTTGTTGCGCACATTTTTCACCGAGATGCTGAGCACGCCCGCGTCGGGGTCGCCCTCGTCGGTATTGGTGATGGTGAGCGTCGCCCCGGCGGTATTGCCCACCGGGCTTTGGAAGGTGAGCCCGCCTGTGCCGTCGAGATCGTCGGTGTCTTCGCTGGTTCCCTCGTAGAGCGTGCCCTGCACGGCGACATCGATGGTATTGTTGACAAGCAGGCGGACGGTGATGTCGTACTCCACCCTGACCTCGCCGCCCCATTTATAGGTGCGGTGCGCGGAGTTCACCATTTTATCCGGCCCCAGTTCCAGCTCGAAATATTCGGGACCTGGGTCGGTGATCTCGTCATCCGCCCAAAATTCGTCATCACGCCCCCAAAAATCGATGAAGACCTGGGCAATGCGATAGCGATCAGCAGGCTGTTGCAAATGAAGGTCCTTGATAAGCTCGGCAACATTAAGGGTCACGCTGACCTGGACGGACTGGAGGACGCCGTCAATTACCTTGGAAGATTTAAGCATGTAGGAACCAAACGGCACATCGGTCAGCACAAAACTGCCGTCGCCTGCGGTAAATGTGGTTTTGCCGTCGTAGACCTGCACCAGGGCGCCGCCCACGGGATTGCCGTTTGCATTAAACACCTTGCCGCGGACGGTTCCACGGGTGAGCACCTTCTTCCATCTGCTGACGGTATAGCTTTCGATCCGGGGTTCGCGGTACAGCGCCGGCTCGGCGTATCCGTACAGTCCGCCCTGGTCCGGGCCATCCCACCACAACAGGTTATCCGGCGAAACGGCATCGGCGACCACGGCGGTTTCCCAGTCGGTGCTGTCCTTTCCGTCCGCATCATCGTTGGCAAAGGCGTTGAGAAACTGGTTGGCAACGTCATCCGCGCCATCGGTGAGAATCTCGCCGAACCAGCCCGCTTTTTCGTAGGCCTGATTGTAGATCATGTCGTACAGCCAGTGGGCCGCGTGGTCGCGTTCCTCGGCGGAATAGGTGTAGAGTCCGTCCGGGGTGACGGGCCGCACCATGGCGCCTTGATCGATATCGCTTTGCTCCAGGTCCGTAGGCATTACCAGCGCCTGATCGGTTTCAAGATGCGCGTTGCGGCCCTTGGCCTGAAGCCAGATAAACGACGAACACACCGAAGGGCGGGTACCGGCTGCCCAGCCTGCGCCTGGGCCTTCGGGAGCGCCTTTTCCGATGGTCGGGTCGGTGTAGCAATACCAGCGATAATGGTATTTCGAGGTTACCCCCGGCCTGCCGCCCGCACTGCGGGCATCCGTGGCAATGGCATGGAGTGCTGCCCGCACCGCCGGGGTTTCTTGCATGGGATCGGGCTTGATCACCAGCGGCGGGATCATCTTCATCTGATCGTTGTGGGTGATGCCGATCATGTGCGGCCCAAAAGACGAAATCGAGTAAGATTTGTCGTATTCCGGGTCAGGAAAGATCTCGCCTTCGACAGAGGCTTGCACGGTTTGCGTTACCGCCCCTGGCCAGACATATTTCAAGACACTCGGTTCAAAACCGTCGGATCCGTCGGAAAGCACGCCGATCATATGGTCCATCAAACGGCCTTGGCTGCCGGTACTGTGGGTGATCTCCTCATAGTTTTTGGTCATCATGCCGGAATGGCTGTAAAACTGCGACGGGTTCACATTGAGCAGCAACCCGCCGATGATTCCTTCTCCTCCGGGGGACAGAATGATATCGCCTTTGCGGGCGTTCATCCAGCGAGCGGGTAGCTCGTAGTCATCGGTTTCATCGGTGAGCTGACAGACCAGTTGGCCTTGCTCGGCCAAGGCAAGCTCATCCTCGGTGAGGTTGTCCGGGTCGCAGACCTGCCCCTCCCCGACAAAACCAGGAGCAGGCGGCGTCTTTTTGCGCAGGTAATACCCCCCGGAATCCCTGCGGCCCGCTGGGATGCGGGGCAGAAAAACGATAGTCTCCGCTATAGTTGCCTTGAGAATCTCCGCGACAGTTGCCTTGGCAGCGACTTTACTCCGCTGCGCTGACTTTACTTTCGTTTTCTTGGACCGATCCTCCATCATCAGGGTATCCAGCGGCGCGTAGACAGCAGACAGCACCTGCAAGGCCTGTGCGCGCGTCTGCGATGCGGCGTTCTGGCTCCGGAAATCGCCCAAGGAAACAGCCAGGGTGCCGGTTTTCTTGTCGAGGGCCACATCCCCAGGGTTTATCACCTTTTCCGCCGGGTTTACGATGGTGCCGAGGATATCCTCCACCAACTCCCAGGGCCATGGTTTGCGGGTCAGATCCGGGGGTTGCAGATCTCCAAAAGGCGACTCCGGCTTGAGTCCCCACTCGGGCACAGGGATGTCGAAAACAGCGCTGCAACGGACCGGATGGCTGCCAGTGGAGCCGGCATACAGCACGGAGAAGCCCTTGACGTCATAATGCAACTGGCCGTTCTGCGGAGCGCCGGTAACAAACGGAACATTGACCGCAACCATGGATGCCGATTGCGGGGCGATGGTGATCGGGCTCTTCAGGGTGACAAAAGGCTTGGGGATGGCAGGCGCATCGCCGTCATCGGAGAGCGGGGTTACTGAAAGCCGATCGAGAACGATCGGGGTATCTTCAACATTGTAAACGGTGAACGTGCCGTTGACCATGTTGTAACGCTTGTGCGCAAAAATCTCGGCGCTCACATGCGGCACAACGGTTCCGGTGCGTTTGCAGATCGCATAGGCGGAATGAATGGTAAGGGTTCGCTTCACCGTGATGCCGAGATGCTTGATGCGGCAGGTTACCACGAACTGGCCGATGCCGGTTTTGTGATCGATGGCTGGGAAGAAATCGTGTCTGATCAGAGGAGAACTTGTGGTTTGGCTGGAGCCATCACCGAAGTCCCATTCAAACTGGGGCTTGACCTTCGCGCCGGGGCCAAAAATCGTCTCATGATCTATTTCTGTCAGATCATACACCGTCGCAATCGAAATTTTTGCCGGACGTATCGGCGTTGCCCTTGCCCCCGACTCCAAAGGAGTTGATCGTTGCGCGGTGACACCGGAAAGCCGTCGTGCTTCCACGCGTGCCGGGCTGGCGGCATTTTCCGCCATGGCGATGGCAAGCGGACTCCGCTTGACGAGACGTGTGGCAAGTGACTTTTTGCCGAGGGTCCGACTGATATGCGTTGCCATCGAAGACGATGGCGACAACACAGGCAAGGTTCGTGTGTCGATGAACGAACCGAGGGTGAGCAGGGCGTCATATGGGTGGGTCGGCGACTGCGAAACCCCGATCATGGCGATATCGTTTTTGTTTTTTTGGTAGGAAAACTGCAGCGGCCCTCCCTGCACATCCAGAAGCGCCACCTGGCGCTCCGAATCGCCATTGGCCGCAATCGCCCGAACCACCAAACGTCGCTGCCCCACCGAGGGAAACTGAAGATACTGCACGGCGCCGGGTACGCCATTGATGACCACCGACATCCCCGTGTTCTGCATGGTTTTATCTTCGTTGTCGAAGACCTCGACCCGCACCGTCTCTCCAGGTCGTGGAGAAGACGGTTGTAATGCGATACGACCGATAAGACTAGACATAGCATCCCCCTAATTGTGTTTTTTGGCCTAACAATGCGCCGGGCAACATACCCGAACAATGTCGCTCAAAAATATGCGCGCAGATGTTAGGAAAACCTTTCGCCACAAAAAACAACTAACACTACACGCAAGGCACAAATGTATGCAATGGGGTTTTACCTGACAAGTTTTTTCTGTGTAAAACGTAATATTTTTTCACCGCAGAAATCTTGACTATCTGTAACTCCATTGACAGACATGCCAAAACAACATATGATCAGTTGCTCAGACATTTTACAAGGAGGAGCCATGCCGACAGATCAATGCCTGTGCCGGATCATTCACCAGAGTCGGGTGGAAAAAGCCCGCCAGACCATGCCGCCGAACCAAGAAATAGACCGGCTCACCTTGCTTTTCAAAGCAATGGCAGACCAGAGCCGCCTGAAAATCCTCATGGCCTTGCACCAGGAAGAGATGTGCGTCTGCGATTTGGCCGCCTTTCTTGGGGTAAGCGAATCGGCGGTGAGCCATCAGCTGCGGATGCTCCGACAGATGGCTCTGGTGGCCAACCGCCGCGAGGGACCGGTGCTCTATTACCGGCTCACCGATGCGCATATCAGCCAGCTTGTCCTTGTGGCGCTAGATCATATCAGGGAGTAAACCATGCACCTTCTTATCAACATCCTCAACGAATCCTGGCAGCTCCTTCTAGACGCCGCCGTCTACATCCTCTTCGGCATCCTCATAGGCGGCCTGCTCAAGGTCTTTCTCTCCCCCGCCTATGTGGCCCACCATCTGGGCCAGGGCCGGTACAGCTCGGTGTTCAAGGCGGCCCTGTTCGGGGTTCCCCTGCCCCTGTGTTCCTGCGGGGTGCTGCCTGCGGCGGCGGCCCTGAAACGGCAGGGGGCCAACAACGGCGCCACCACCGCCTTTCTCATCTCCACCCCGGAATCGGGCATCGACTCCATCAGCGTCAGCTATGCCTTGCTGGACCCGATCATGACCGTGGCCCGGCCCCTGGCCGCCTTTGTCTCCGCCATGATTGCCGGGTGCATCGAAAACACCTTCAACCCGCCCAGGCCCCAATTGGCCATGGCTGCCGATCTTTCCTGCGCGGTGGATGGCTGTTGCAGCGGGGTGGACTGCCCGCCTGCGGAACACGCCAAACACCACACCTTGCCTGAAAAAATCCGGGCCGGAATGCGCTATGCCTTTGGCGAACTCTGGGGCGATCTGGCTGGCTGGTTTTTCATCGGCCTGCTGCTGGCCGGACTGATCTCCGCCCTGGTGCCCGACGACCTGATCACCAACTATCTGGGCGGGGGCTTTGTGGCGATGCTCCTGATGCTGGCCTTCGGCATTCCGCTGTATATCTGCGCCACCGCCTCCACCCCCATTGCCGCCGCCATGATCCTCAAAGGCGTCAGCCCCGGCGCGGCCCTGGTCTTCATGCTCGCTGGCCCGGCCACCAACATGGCCACCATCTCGGTGCTGGTCGGACTGCTGGGCCGTCGCGCCACTACGGTCTACCTGACTTGCATTGCCGTTACCGCCGTGGTCTTCGGCCTGGCCCTTGATTCCGTCTACGCGGCTTATGGCATCTCGGCCAAGGCCGTGGTCGGTCAAGCCGGGGAGCTTGTGCCCTATTCGGTGCAACTGGGTGCGGCTCTGGTGATTCTTGCCCTGTCAGTCAGGCCGATGGTTGCGATGATTCGGAGGTGGTTTGGGAAAGGTGCTGGCGTATCGGACAACGGTTGCGGCTGTGACGGTGGTTGTGGGAGCAAATGAGACCCGATGAGGCTCTTGCATTTGTGGTTCGACAGGCTCACTACGAACGGAAGATATCTATTATATCAATGTGACCACCGTTCGCCCTGAGCCGGTCGAAGGGTGTTTGAAAATTTCACAGAAGCGCCACTACTACTTAAAAATCGGCAAAAAATCCGCTTCCCCGGGAACCCCGTCAATGGGCAGGGTGATGGTGAACAGCGCCCCTTTACCGCGGGCGCTCTTGGCCGTGATATCCCCGCCGTGCCGCTTGACAATGCCGTAGCTCACGGACAACCCCAGGCCGGTGCCCTCCACTGCGGGCTTGGTTGAAAAGAACGGCTCAAAGATCAAGCCCATGTCCTTTGGCCGAATGCCCTTGCCCGTATCCTGGATGAGAATCCGGACATTTTCCCCAGCCACCTCGGTGGAGATGGTGATGGTACCGCCGGTTTTGGGGATGGCCTCCTCGGCGTTGCCGATCACATTGAGGAGCACCTGCTTGATCTGATCCGGCACCGCCTGGACCATGGGCAGCTCCCGGGCAAAATGCCGCTCCACCATGATATGCTTATCGCTGAGCTTCTTTTTGCCAAGCAGCAACAGCTCCTCGATGATCCGGTGCAGATCCACCGAGGCCACCTTGCCGGTGGTGGGCCGGTTGAAGTCCTGCAAGGTGCTGATCAGATCCTTAACCCGCACGCATTCACCGATGGCCACATCGAGCATCTCGGCGTCGCCCTTCTCCAGCTTCACGTATTTGCGCAGACCCTGCAAAAAATTGCGGATACCGATGATCGGATTGCCGAACTCATGGGCAATGGAGGCGGCCAGCTTGCCCACCGCGCTGAATTTCTCGGCATGGAGCAGTTGCTCGTAGGTGCGGGAAAGCTGATTGGTCCGCTCCTCGACCCGCGCCTCCAAGGCATCGTTCATCCGCCGGACCTCCGCCTCCATGCGCTTGCGGTCCGTGATGTCCTGCAAGGTTTCGATGGCACCGATGATGTCCCCGGACAGGTTTTTGATGGGTGCGGCGGTGAAAAACAGCCACTTGCTCTCGTGGCCGAAGTCAAAAAAATCCTCCACCTCATAGGCCCCCTTTACCAGGGAGGAAGGCCGGTACTTGCCGGTGTAGAACTTGGCGATATCCGCCTCTTCAGCGCCGTTGAGCACCAGGTCGGCCAAAATGGGCCGCTGGTACAGATAAAAAGCCTTCCACTGGTTCTGGGTCCCCACCATCTCGCTGGCCGTAAGCCCGGTCATCACGGCGCAGGCCTTGTTCCAGTGGGTAAGGGTATGGTTTTCGTCGATAACAAAGGTGGGGATGGAACTGGCCTGCAAGATCTGGCTCAACCGCTCCCCACTTTCCAAAAGATCCTCCTCGGCCTGTTGCCGCTCGATGATCTCCTGGGCCAGAATCGCGTTGTACTCCTGATAGCTGCGGGTCCGAGCAGTAAGCTGCTTCTCCAGAGCGTCATAGGCCTGGCGCAGTTCTGCCTCCCTTCTTCGCTCCACGGTCACATCCCGGATCACCTCGGAAAATCCGGCCAACCGACCATTATGGTGCACTGGGGCAAATGAACGCTCAAAGGTGCAGACCCCGCCCTCCGGGCAGGTCCGGTTGAAATCCACGGTGAACTTCTTGCCGGAAAGCGCGCGCTGGTAGAGATCGCTGGCCCAGGCCCGCTGGCTGCTGGGCAAAACGTACTGGTGGCGCGAGCCCGGACCCACCGTGAGATTAAAAACCTCTTTCAGCAGGCGGACGTAGGCGGGATTGACAAAAACAAACCGTGCCTCGGTATCAAGCAGGGCCATGCCTTCCTGCCTGCTTTCCAAAAGCGCGTTTGCATCAAGAGCCGTTTGCGAAATAAGAGAATCTACCATCAACGTATGTGCCGAAAAGGTGAAGGTTAGAGGGAAAGCGTCTCCGAGGTACCGTAAAGCAGAACTGCTGAGTTTTCCATCAAAAAAGAACCAGCTCCACAGCTAGTCCATGATTTACATCCGCCCCGGGAATTGGTATCAATCAGATATGGTAGAAAAAAGTGCGCCCCCCATGAAATACAGCCTGCAACACCGCTACATCGCCACCGTGCTTGCCCTGGTGCTTGGCGCTGTCCTGGCTCTGGGAGGGGTCTTTTTCATAACCCTGCGCTCCGCCACCCGCTCAATCACCAACCAGAGCATAGACACCATCCGGGAAGTCATGTTCGACCAGTTCCGGCATCGTGGCACCGTCATGGTCAATCTGTTGACCAATAATCTCGCCGCCCCCCTCTCCCGTGGTGATCTGGAGGCAATCCACCACCTGGGCGTCTCCGCCCTGGAACAAAAGGATGTGCAGTACTTCTATGTCTTCACTCCCCAAGGCGAGATTCTTGACGATGGCCAGGCAGATGCCCCCACCCCCGGCAAACGCCTGACAGACGCGGTCTCAGAACAGGCGATGACCGCAAACACCACCCTGGTGCAGATCAGAGACGAGGCCATGGATGTGTCCATGCCCATTTTTGTTGGCGATACCCACCTCGGCGGGGTCCGGGTCGGCTTTTCTCTAAAAACCGTCAACCGGGAAATGGAAGAACGGATCTCCGCCTTTCATGAGCTGGGGCAGAAAAAGCACGATGAAGCCCTGACCATGCTGACCTTGCTCTCCACTTGTTTTATCGCCATCGGGATCATCCTCGCCTATGTTCTTGCAAAAAACATGAGCAATCCGGTTCTGGAGCTGGCCCATTACGCCCAACGCATCGGCCAGGGCGATTTCGGCTTTCGCTTTTCCCTGAAACGCAAAGACGAGTTGGGGTTGCTCTCAAGAACCATGAACGAAATGGCCCTACAGATCAACGAGAAGAACAAGGCCCTGCTTGAGGCCCACACTCTACTAGAAAAACGGGTGCAGGACCGCACCAGGGAGCTCCTGCTCGCCAAGGACAAGGCCGAGGCTGCCAACCGGGCCAAATCTAATTTCTTGGCCAACATGAGCCATGAAATCCGCACCCCGATGAACGGGGTGATCGGCATGACCCAGCTTGCCCTGCTGGCCTCCCCGCCCCCGGAACAGCGCGAATACCTGGAGCTTATCGAAAAATCCTCCTACCGGCTCCTGAATGTGGTCAACGATATCCTGGATTTCTCAAAGATAGAGGCCGACAAGCTTGAGTTGACGGTTGCGCGCTTTGACCTGCGGGACACCATTGCCACAACCATCCGCGAGTTCTCCTTCAAGGCCAAGGAAAAAGGCCTTGCCCTCGACTGGAGCGTTGCCGACGAAATTCCCAACGCCTTTATGGGGGATGCGGGCAGGTTGAGCCAGATCCTCATCAACCTCATCGGCAACGCCCTCAAGTTCACGAAGACGGGGCGGATCTCGGTGCGGGTTGAAAAGGAATACGCCGAGTTGGATGAGCTCATCGCGCATTTCTCAATCACCGACACCGGCATCGGCGTTTCCCCCGAATATCAAGCCTCGATCTTCGAGGCCTTTTCCCAGGCCGATGAATCCCACAGCCGCCCCTACGAAGGCACCGGCCTGGGTCTTGCCATCTGCGCCAAGCTGGTTGCCCTGATGAGCGGCCAGATCTGGGTGGAAAGCACCGAAGGCCAGGGCTCTGTTTTTCACTTCACTGCCCTGCTGAAAAAAGCGACGGCTGAACAGCCCGTCCTGGACGAAGGCGCAACGCTGGGGCTGCCTGCCGAATCACCCCAAGGGCAACCCGGCCCACAGCTTGCGATTCTTCTAGTGGAAGACAATCTGGTCAATCAGAAGGTGGCCGCAAAGATGCTGGAACGCTCCGGCCATCGGGTGACCATTGCCAACAATGGCCAAGAAGGGGTTGACGTCTTTGCCTGCCAGCCCTTTGATCTGGTGCTGATGGATATCCAGATGCCGGTGATGGATGGGTTTGAAGCGACCCAGGCAATCCGCGACCTGGAAAAAGCATCCGGCAAGCACACGCCCATCGTCGCCCTCACCGCCCACGCCATCAGCGGATACCGGGAAAAATGCCTGGAACTGGGGCTGGACGACTATCTCTCCAAGCCGATGAAGATCGCCGACCTCAACGCCAAGATCGCCGAACATCTTCCGCACAGGCCGGACACCCCCACGGAAACCGCCTGACCTTAGCGGATGACCTCAGTCTTTTCAAAATCCCGCTGTTTCCAAAGCAAATAGATCGCCGGATAGATAAGCAGTTCAAGGATGGCCGAGGTGCCGATCCCTCCCACCATGGGCGCGGCGATCCTTTTCATCACATCGGCGCCGGTGCCGGTGCTAAACATGATGGGAACCAGACCGAGCAGCATGGTGCACACCAGCATGAGCTTGGGACGAATCCTTTTCACCGACCCATACATGATTGCCTCTTTCAGATCGTCGAGGCTCTGCAATTTCCCAGCCTTCTGCCATTTGTCACAGGCCAAGTCGAGGTAGAGGAGCATAACCACCCCGGTCTCCGCGTCGATACCGGCCAGGGCGATGATACCCACCCAAACCGCGATGCTCATGTTGTAACCGAGGATATACAAAAGCCAGAAGGAGCCGACCAACGAAAAGGGCACGGCAAGCAAGACAATGGCCGTCTTGATCACCGACTTGGTGTTTAAAAAGATGAGCACGAAGATGACCAGCAGAGTGAGGGGAATAACGAGCTTCAGCCGCTCATGGGTCTTGACCAGGTGCTCGTATTCCCCGCTCCACTCCAGACGGTAGCCCTCGGGAATCTTCAGCGAGGCAACCCGCTGTTTGGCCTCGTCCACGAAACCGCCCACATCCCTGCCGGAAAAATCGATGTACACGTACGAGGCCAGAAGGCCAGCCTCGCTCTTGATCATGGGCGGCCCCTTGACGATCTGGATGTCGGCCAACGCCCCCAGAGGAACCTGGAGAGCCTCTCCGGTGGGCGGGGGAGCAGGCTGGGGCGAAGACATACCGCCTGGGGTCGGCGCCGCCATGGCCACGGGCACTGGGACCAACACCCTTTTCAGCTGTTCGACATCGCCCCGCAACTCCCGAGCATAACGAACATTCACCGGATAGCGCTCCCTGCCCTCCACGGTCACGGTGAGGTTCATCCCGCCGATGGCCGACTGGATAACCTCCTGCACCTCATCCACGGACAGGCCGTAGCGGGCCACCTCCTCCCGCTTGATATTGCAGTCGAGGAAATACCCGGTGGTCACCCGCTCGGCATAGACGCTGCGGAGGCCGGAGATGCCGTTAAGCCGAGCCTCAATGGCAGTACCCAGCCGCTCAAGCTCTTCCAACTTCGGCCCCATGACCTTGATCCCCACCGGGGTTCTGATGCCGGTGGAGAGCATGTCGATCCGGGCCTTGATCGGCATGGTAAAGGAGTTGGCTACCCCCGGAATAGACAGGGCATCATTCATCTCATTTTTCAGGCTCTCCACCGTCACGCCAGGCCGCCATTGCGATTCAGGCTTGAGATTGATCACGGTCTCAAACATCTCCAGAGGCGCGGGGTCCGTGGCGGTTTCCGCCCTGCCGGCCTTGCCGAAGACCTGAGCCACCTCGGGGATCTCCTTCAAGATCTTGTCTTGGAGCTGAAGCAGCTTCGAGACCTCAGAAATGGCTGCGCCCGGCGAGGTCACGGGCATGTAGAGAAGCGCGCCCTCGTACAGCGGCGGCATGAACTCGGAGCCGAGCTTGAGGAATGGGTACACGCTCACGGCCATGGTGATGAGCGCGGCAACGATCACCGTCCTTTTAAAACGGAGAACAAACCGCACGATGGGTTCATACAACCGATGGAGAAAGATGCTGATGGGATTTTTATCCTCATGCATGATCTTGCCCCGGATGAAAATGGTCATCAGCACCGGGGTCAGGGTGATGGCAAGAAAGGCCGAAAACAGCATGGCAAAGGTCTTGGTGTAGGCCAGGGGCTTGAACAGCCGCCCGGCTTGGGCCTGCAAGGTAAAGACCGGCAGAAAGGCCACGGTGATCACCAGCAGAGAAAAGAACAAGGACGGCCCCACCTCCTTGGCCGCCTCGATGATCACCTCGGCGCGATCCCCCGGCTTGCCCGCGATTTCCCACTCCTCCAGCTTTTTATGGGCATTCTCCACCATGATGATCGAGGCGTCCACCATGGCCCCGATGGCGATGGCAATGCCGCTCAGGCTCATGATGTTCGCCGTCACCCCCAGGTAGAACATGCAGATAAACGAGATAATGATCGCAATGGGCAGGGTGAAAATAACCACCAGGGCACTGGGCAGATGAAAAAGAAACACCAGGCAGACCACGCTCACCGCCAGGGAGATCTTGATCAGCTCTTCGGTGAGGGTGTCGATGGACCGGTGGATAAGATCGGAGCGGTCATAGGTGACAACGAGCTTCACCCCCGCAGGCAGGCTCGGCTCAACGCTTTCTTTGATCTTTTCCTTGACCCGGTCAATGACACTGAGGACGTTCTCGCCGAACCGGACCACCACAATCCCGCCCGCAACCTCGCCCCGCCCGTCAAGCTCGGCAAGGCCGCGCCTGATCTCAGGCCCGAGTTGGATACTGGCGACATCTTTAAGGAAGACCGGGGTGCCGTTGCCGTTGCTGCGCACCGCGATATCCTCCAGGTCCTTGATGCCCTTGAGATATCCGCGGCCGCGCACCATGTATTCGACCCCGGAAAACTCCAGCACCCTGCCCTCCACATCCTTGTTGCTCTTGCGGATGGCATCCATGACCATGGTGATGGGCAGGTTATAGGCCTGGAGCCGATTGGGATCGATGCTCACCTGATACTGCCGGACAAAGCCGCCGATGCTTGCGACCTGGGAGACCCCAGGCACGCTTTCCAGGGCCAGCTTGATGTTCCAGTCCTGCATGGAACGGAGTTCGGCCAAATTGTGCCCCCCGGTCTCATCCACCAGGGCATAGGAAAATCCCCAGCCCACGCTGGTGGCGTCCGGCCCGAGCACGGGATTCACCGAAGCAGGGAGCTTATTCTTCACCGCCTGGAGATATTCCAACACCCGACTTCGGGCCCAGTAGATGTCGGTCCCTTCCTCGAAAATAGCATAGATGAAAGAAGTGCCGAAAAAGGAGAACCCGCGCACCACCTTGACCTTTGGCGCGGCAAGGAGGGTGGAGGTGATCGGGTAGGTGATCTGGTCTTCGATCAAGTCGGGGCTGCGGCCTTCCCAATCGGTGAAGATGATGACCTGGGTATCGCTCAAATCGGGGATCGCATCGAGCGGCGTGTTGCGGATGGCCCAGATTCCCCAGCCGGTGAGGGCAAACACCAGCAGGAAGATGAAAAACCTGTTGCGGGCGCTGAAATCGATAACCCGGGCGATCATTGCTTCACCACCCCCTTGAGACGCGCTTCGGAATCGATGAGGAAGGTGGCGGCAGAGGCCACTTTTTCCCCGGCCTGCAAGCCGCTTAGGATCTCCGCCATGCCCTCGGCCTTGACGCCGACGCCGACCTCGCGGGGCTCGAAATAGCCATCGCCCTTGTCCACATAAACAAGCTGCCGGGTGCCGGTGTTGATCAGCGCATCCTCGGGCACCACGAGCCTGCGGCTCAGGTCCACCTTCAATGCCACCTTGGCAAACATCTGGGGTTTCAGGTCTCCGGCCTGATTATCAAGGGTGAAACGAATCTTCGCCGTTCGCGTTTCTCCGGCAAGCAGCGGAGAGACATAGTCGATGCTGGCGACAAACACCTTACCCGGCAAGGAATCCAGGGTGATCTCCGCCTTCTGCCCGGTCTTGACCAGGGCCAGCTCATGCTCGTAGATATCAGACACCACCCAGAGCGTGGAGGTATCCACCAAATCAAAGAGCCTTTCGCCGGGCTGCACCTTCATGCCCTGCACCGCCAGTTTCTGCACCACATACCCGCTCACCGGGCTGAATACGGCCAGGGTCCGCAGGGGGGAGCCGGTCTCTTCAATCTTGCGAATCTGGGCCTCGCTGATGTCTAAAAATCTCAGCCGCTGCCGGGCAGCCTGGCGCATGGCTTCGGCATCCTGCGCCAGCATCCGGTTCATGGCCGATGATTCCTCTGCTCCGGCGGGAGCAGCACCCTGCCGCGACCACTTGAGAATATTGAGGTATTCCTGCTGGCTGGCAACCAGCTCCGGGCTGTAGATTTCAGCAAGCACTTCGCCTCTTTTGACATACCTGCCCGTGTAGTTGACCCGGATGGTTTCGATCCAGCCCTCTATCTTGGTGTTGACCGTGGCGATCCGTTTTTCGTCATATTCAACCCGGCCCACGGTCCTGATGGTTCTGGTCAGCGCTTTCACCGCAGCCACGGTGGTTTTTACCCCGATGAACCGCTGCCCAGCCTCGGGTATCTCAACGGTCTGCGGCTCTTCCTGGGAAGCTGCGCCGCTTTCAATTCCACCCGGAGGCGGCACGGTTTGGGGCAGGACAGGACTGCCACCGTGGCCCTGGTGTTCTGACGGAGCCGCCTGCCCCGCAGACTCCTGGGCCTTTTTCCGAAACACCCCGCCACCCTTGCCAGAAAGACCAACAAAGAGGACGCCCGCGATAAAAAGAAAAAGGATCACCATGGTGATCATGCTGTTCTTCTTGTTCATTGTTGCCCTTCCTCCATGCGGGAATCAGTCTTCCCCGATAAGGCCCCCAGCCTGGCCCGCGCCTTCTCCCGTTCCACCAACTGCCCCCAATAGGAGGTCTCAATCTCGGCAATGGTTTTGAGCCGGGAGAGCACGGTCAAGGCATCGGCTTTTCCTGTGGCGTACGAGGCCAATGCGGCCTGAAAATCCTGATGGGTCTTTTGGTTGAGGCCCTGCCGGTAGAGCTCCATCAGCCGCTCCGTGGTCTGGAGCATGGCATGGTTCTCCCGGATGGCGGCAGCAAGCCGCAGCTTGACTGCCTGCAGCTCATTTTTCGCCTCGCTCAAGGAGGCCTCGGCTTCATGCACGGCCGGTCGCTGTTTGGTGGTGTAGTACAGGGGGATGTTGAGTGTGGTGCTCAGGCTCCACATATCGGCATTTTCGTAGGCCGGACCCTTGAGGCCATAATTGCCGGTAACGGTGATGTCGGGATAATACTCCCGTTCCGCCACCCGCACCCTGGCGTTGGTCGCGGCCACCATCTTCTCCCTGGCCTTGACCTCCGGGGAGTTCTCGTAGGCTGCGGCAATCAAATCGGGCAGGGCCTGGGAATACGGAGCAAACACCGGCGCCTCCGGCCTGTCCAGGGGCGCGGCCTGCTCCCTCCCCACTGCGGAGTTCAGCAGGGCTTCCAGGGTTTGGATCTTCTGCTTGAGCATCGCTTCCCGCTCAAAAAGCATGTACTTCTCGGTTTGCGCCATGAGAACATCCTGCTGCATGCCTCTTCCGGCGGCATACCGTGCCAGGGCGGCATCCTCGAGCTTGCGGAGAAGAATGCCTTTCTCCCGGATCAAATCCATGCTCTGATGGGCAAAAAACAGATCGAAGTAAAGCTCCTTGATAGTAAGGACTGTCCGCAACTGCACCGCTTTCGCGGAGGCGGAAAGACTTTCCGCCTCCCTGGACGCAGCCTCTCCCTTCAAGGCGCGTTTGCCCGGGAAAAAGAACTGCTGGGAAGCGGAAAAAAGGTATTGGGAATCAGGCGACTCGTTGTAGGTGAAACGGCTTGTCCCTTCATTCTGGTAGCCGACCATGACCATGGGGTCCGGCAGGCTCATGGACTGGGGCACCTTAAAGCCGGAGGCCGAGGCCTTTGCGCGGGCGGCCAGTATCTCGGGGCTGGCTTGCAAGGCCTCATCAATGAGGTCTTGCAACCGCAGCTCCCCAGCCCAAACCGGGGCCTGCGAAACAAACAAAAGAACCCCTCCGGCAAAAAGGAAACACAACCTTTTCATCCCCACGGAACCATCTCCCATGACCCATCCCCTCGTTTGGCCTTAGAGGCTACTGCACATCGACACTGAACTTTGTCGAGAC
>JAPLJH010000017.1 GCA_026388695.1 Deltaproteobacteria bacterium
CGGGAGTCGTGTTCATCCCCTGATTGGGAACTGTTTGTTGGGTAGTCAGGAAGTCGCCGCAAACCGGCGCAACATCTCAGTAAAGAATCAGCTTATTTAAATTATCCCGCCTGCCGTGTCAACAAAAAAAGAAGAAGGTCGGACGGCTTAAAGAGGTTCTCTCTTGGGAAAAATAGCAGGCGGCACTGGATTTTTAGGCATAAATAAACGCTATCTATCTATTGTTTTTGGGAAAATCTTAAGATATAAGATATGAGTGTCGTTTTAATTTCAGAAAGAGAGGGAAAGGGATATGCCGTTTTATATCTGGAAGGGTGTCAACTCCTATGGGGAAAAACGCAAGGGCAAGATAGAAATGCCCAACGAAGCCATGGCGCAATCGCATCTGAAAAAGATGCGGATAACGCCGTCCATGTTGAAAGAAGCCCCCAAGGATATGTTCGAGAATGTTGAGTTTTTAAAACCAAAAGTAACCGGCAAGGATGTGGTTATTTTTACCCGTCAGTTGTCCACCATGATTGACGCAGGCCTGCCGTTGGTGCAAAGCCTGGAGATTTTGGGGGAGCAGGTGGAAAATCCGACCTTTAAGAAGGTGTTGCGGGCAATCAGAACGGATGTCGAGACCGGCACCACCTTTGCCGATGCCATGAAAAAACATCCCACCTGTTTTGATAATCTGTACTGCAACATGGTGGAAGCTGGCGAGATTGGCGGTATTCTCGATACCATTTTGAACCGGCTGGCATCCTTCATGGAAAAAAACATGGCGCTTAAGAAGAAGGTCAAAGGCGCCATGACCTATCCTATTATCTGTATTTGTATCTCCTTTGTGGTCATGGCAGTGATGCTTGTTTTTGTAGTGCCTGTTTTTGAGAAGATGTTTAAGGATTTTGGCGGCGCCCTGCCTGCTCCGACCCAGATGGTTGTAGATATGAGTGCGTTTGCCCAGCACAATTTTCATTTCATTATCGTGGCGATATTTGCTGCGGTTTTTCTGGTGAAAAAGATATACAAAACAGAGAGGGGGCGTATCCACATGGACAGGATGATGCTGAATATGCCCATAGTCGGAACTCTCTTGCGGAGAGTGGCAGTGGCCAAGTTCACCCGGACTTTGGGCACCATGTTGCAAAGTGGGGTGCCAATCCTGGAAGCCCTGAATGTGGTGGCAAGGACCGCAGGGAACAAGGTTATTGAGATGGCGGTGTTCAGGGTGACGGACAGCATCAGCGAGGGGAGGGCCATTGCCGATCCCCTGGAGGAGACAGGGGTGTTCCCCGGTATGGTGGTGCAGATGATCAATGTTGGTGAAGCCACTGGCGCCCTTGATGTTATGTTGACCAAGATTGCTGATTTTTATGATGAGGAGGTCGACCAAGCCGTTGACAACCTGACTGCGGCGATTGAGCCCTTGATGATGTGTTTTTTGGGCGGCATGATCGGGGGGCTGGTTATTGCCATGTATTTGCCCATTTTCAGCATGGCCAGTGTTGTCGGGAAATAGAGTATTGCTCAGCAGTTATGGGGGTAAATGGTTTTCAATAATTTGATTTGGAGAAAACGATGGGCGAGATTATCGGTGTTTTGGGGAGAGAGGTTCTGGATTCACGGGGCAATCCCACCGTTGAGGTGGAGGTGTTTCTCGATTCCGGAGTGGTCGGTCGGGCTCTGGTGCCATCCGGCGCATCCACCGGCACCCGCGAGGCGTTGGAGCTTCGCGACACCAAGAAGAAGCGGTATCTCGGCAAGGGGGTGCTCACGGCGGTGGCCAATGTGAACGAAAAGATCGGCCCGGGGATCATCGGTCTTGATTCCACCCAGCAGGTGATTGTTGATCAAGCCATGCTGTTGCTGGACGGCACCGAGTACAAAAAAAATCTTGGCGCCAACGCCATTCTTGGGGTTTCCATGGCCGTGGCCAAGGCTTCCGCCGAGGAAGTTGGCTTGCCGCTTTATGCCTATCTGGGCGGGGTGAACGGTAAGGTGCTGCCTGTGCCGATGATGAATGTCTTGAACGGTGGGGCGCACGCCGACAACAATGTGGATATTCAGGAATTCATGGTCATGCCTGCCGGGGCCAGTTCTTTTTCCGAGGCCCTGCGCATGGGGGTTGAAACCTTCCATAGTTTGAAGGCTGTACTGAAAAAGGCTGGGCTCCAGACTGCCGTTGGCGACGAGGGCGGCTTTGCCCCCAATCTTCGCTCCAACGAGGAGGCCATGGAATTTTTGTTGGAGGCGATTGTCAAGGCAGGTTACAAGCCGGGCAAGGACATTTTTATCGCCCTGGATGTGGCGGCAAGTGAGTTGTACGACCCGAAGAAGAAATGCTATGTTCTTGCCGCGGAGAAGAAAGCCAATAAATCCGCAGACGAGCTGATCGCCTTTTATGAAGCGTGGGTGAAAAAATATCCGTTGGTCTCCATTGAAGATGGGCTGGCCGAGGCCGATTGGGCTGGCTGGGGGAAACTCACCAAAAAACTGGGGGGTAAAGTACAGCTGGTCGGGGACGATATCTTTGTTACCAACACCAAGATTCTGGCCAAGGGCATCAAGGAAGATGTGGCAAACTCCATCCTGATCAAGCTCAACCAGATCGGCACGGTGACCGAAACCATCGATGCCGTGGAAATGGCCCACCGCGCTGGGTATACCTCGATTATCTCTCATCGTTCCGGTGAAACCGAGGACACCACCATTGCCGATCTTAGCGTGGCCTTGAACACCGGACAGATCAAGACCGGCGCCCCTTCCCGGACCGATCGGGTCGCTAAATACAACCAGTTACTGCGGATTGAGGATGAGCTTGGTGCTGCGGGTAGGTACGCCGGCAAGGGTGCCTTGAAATATATTTCTTGACAATTATCAATTGGTTGAACATGTTGTGAGTCAATAAAGGAGGGGGCTCCATGACCCTGACAAAAGCGGATCTTGTCCAAAAGGTGTATCAGAATCACAATTTCACCAAGGCCCAGGCTGCCGAGGCCGTTGAGGCTTTTCTGCGCATTGCCAAAAAATGCCTGAATACCGGTGAGGATTTGTTGATCAGTGGTTTTGGCAAGTTCAACGTGAAAAAGAAAAATGCTCGGCGGGGGAGAAATCCTCAGACCGGAGATGAATTGATTCTGGATGCCAGGAAGGTGGTTACCTTCAAGCCGTCCGGACTTCTGCGTTCCAGGATTAACGGAGAATAACACCCTTCTCCGAGGGGGCGCATTTTCGACGCTGACGTCTTTATAAGACGGGTTGTGTTTCCCTTGGCAGCAAGGAGGCAGCCCGTCTTTTTTTTTAGGAGCCGTAGCAGCTAAGCAACGTTGTTATTTGTGAAAAACGGCGAACTTTTTTTCTTATGCATCCAGGATGCTGTCGTGCATCCGGCAGGCAGGGAGAGGGAGAGGACATGGCTTGTGAGAAAAAACGTCTTGCGGAACTGGCCGCTTTGGTCCAGGGGGAGCTGGTTGGTGATCCCGAGGTGCTCATTGGCGGGGTTGCCGATTTTGACAGCGCTGTTGCGGGCGAAATAACCTTTGTTGCCGATCTGAAACGAGGGGCTCGGCTTGCCGAATGCAAGGCCTCGGCGATTATTGTTCCATTTGCTGTCACCGAGATCAGCGGTCCGGCGATTCGGGTGAAAAACCCCTATCTTGCCGTGGCCCACATCCATGCCCTGTTTGTTGCGGAGCCGTTTGTCGCCACCGGCGTTGATGCGCGGGCGGTGGTCGGCCAGGATTGTCATATCCCTGCTGAGGTCGCCATCAGTCCGTTGGTTTCTCTCGGCAACCGGGTCCGGCTTGGGCGGCGGGTAACGCTGCATTCAGGGGTGGTTGTGTACGATGATGCCGTCATTGGCGACGATGTAGTGCTGTATGCCAATGTAACGATCGGACATCATTGCCACATCGGGAATAGGGTCATCATCCACAGCGGTGCTGTGATCGGCAGTGACGGTTTTGGCTACGCCACCGATGGAAACGGGCGTCATGTCAAGCGGCCCCAGGTCGGCATGGTCCAGATTGATGACGATGTGGAGATCGGCGCCAATGCCTGTATTGATAGGGCTACCTTCGGCAAAACCTGGGTCAAACGGGGGGCAAAGATTGATAACCTCGTCCAGCTTGGTCATAATGTGATGATTGGGGAGGACGCATTGCTTGTTGCCCAGGTGGGTATGGCAGGCAGCACCACCACCGGCAATAATGTGGTTTTGGGTGGGCAGGTCGGTGTGGGTGGGCATATCCATCTTGGGGACAGGGTAATGGTTGCGGCCATGTCGGGGGTGCATAACAACCTGGAACCTGGCACCATCGTGGCCGGAATTCCGGCAATCCCCCATAAAACCTGGCTGCGCTCCAGCGCTGCCTATGCGAAACTCCCGGAAATGGTGCGGGAACTGCGGGAGCTGCGCCGGCAGGTTGCCGAGTTGTCCGAGGCAATAAACCCGGGCGAAGATGATAACCTTGGCAACAATGAGTAAACGGTAGGTCTGCTTTTCGGGAGAAAAATGGTCTGGTAGCGTTTTTGTTCAGTGTAAAGAGAGGAGAGGTTGAATGAATTCTGATCTGCAACAGCTTGATATTCTGGAAATTCTGAAGATTTTGCCGCACCGGTATCCCTTTCTCATGGTGGATAGGATTGTTGAGATACATCTTGGAGAGTCTATTCGTGGGTACAAGAACGTGACCATGAATGAAAATTTTTTCCAGGGGCATTTTCCCTCGCAGCCTGTTATGCCAGGGGTCTTGATCCTTGAAGGCATGGCCCAGGTCGGGGCGATCCTTGCCTATATCACCGATCCCGAGGCGGTTGCCAGCAAACTTGTCTACTTTGCCGGTCTTGACGGGGTGAAGTTCCGGCAAAAGGTGGTGCCCGGAGACCAGCTGTATTACGAGCTTTCGGTGAGCAAACGTAAGGCCAGATTCTGGAAGATGGACGGCAAGGCCTATGTCGATGGCAAGCTCGTGGCTGAAGCGGAACTCATGGCCACCTTTGCTTGAGCCGTTTGCTAAACCTCTCTGTTTTTGATGCCCCACCCAACCAACTTAAAGCGAAGGCACAATGAACATACATCCTACCGCAGTTATTGATCCCGAGGCCAAGGTTGATGCCTCCACCACGGTTGGCCCTTATGCTGTTATCGAAAAAGGGGTGGTGATCGGCCCTGATTGCGTGGTCTGTCCTCATGCTGTGATCACCGGCTTGACCACCATCGGCGCCCGCAATACCATCGGCTCCTTCGCCAATATCGGTGGCCCGCCCCAGGACTTGAAATATAACAATGAGCCCACCCGGCTGGTTATCGGCGATGATAATCAGATCAGGGAATACGTTTCCATCCACCGCGGCACCCCAGGCGGCCATGGGGTAACCACGGTGGGTAGCGGCAATCTGCTGATGGCCTACACCCACATCGCCCACGACTGTGTGGTCGGAGACCATGTCATTATGGCCAACGCCGCTACTCTGGGCGGGCATGTCGAAGTCGCGGACCGGGTGATCATCGGCGGTCTCACCGCTGTGCATCAGTTCGTTCGGATCGGCGAGTATGCTTACATTGGCGGTATGTCTGGGCTCAGCAAGGATGTCCCCCCCTATGTGATCATGGCCGGGATCCGCAACCAGATGCGGGTAACCGGCATCAACCGGATCGGCCTGCGCCGCTCTGGCTTTACTGCCGATGAGATCAAGAAATTGGGGCAGGCCTACAAGATTATTTTTCGCAGCCCGGAATTGCTCCTTCAGGAGGCGCTTGCCAAGGCCCTTGAGGAGATTCCAGACTGTGTGCCGGTTGCCAAGCTGGTGAATTTCTTTGCCACCTCGAAACGTGGGGCAGTACGCATGGCCGGTGATGACGAAGAATAGCATCGGCATCATCGCCGGCGGGGGGCAGTTCCCGAAACTCTTTGCCGAAGCCGCTCAAAAAGCGGGGCGTGAGGTGGTGATCGTCGCGCACCAGGGGGAATCCTGGCCCGAGCTTGAGAGCGTTGCCGACCGGTTCTGCTGGGTAAAGCTCGGCCAGCTTGGCCGGATCATAAGTTTCTTCCGGGAGCATGGAGTCACGGAAACCGTGTTTTTGGGCGATATCACCAAAACCAAAATTTTCAAGGATGTCTGGCCGGACCTCAAGGGTCTGACCCTGTGGAACAAAATAGACGTTCGGCAGGACGACGCCATCCTGCGGGCGGTGGCCGAGGCCCTGGAAAAAGAGGGCATTCATGTTCTGGAATCCACTCTCTACCTCAAGGAGCTGCTCTTTCCCAAAGGAGTGCTCACCAAGAAAAAGCCCTCTGCCGAACAGCTGGAGGACATCCGCTTCGGTTGGCAGACCGCCAGGGCCATCGGCGCCCTTGATATCGGACAGTGCGTTGTGATCCGAAACCGT
Source organism: Deltaproteobacteria bacterium (assembly GCA_026388695.1). Lineage (GTDB taxonomy): Bacteria > Desulfobacterota > Desulfobulbia > Desulfobulbales > Desulfurivibrionaceae > Thiovibrio. The sequence goes on from JAPLJH010000017.1 coordinate 6,377, forward strand.
ACCGTGCTCGCGGTGGAGGCCATCGAGGGAACGGATGCCGCCATCACCCGGGGCGGCGCCCTGGGGAAAGAGAAGACCGTGGTCGTCAAAGTGAAAAAGCCCAAGCAGGATTTCCGTTTCGACCTGCCGGCCATTGGCGGAAAAACCATTGAGACCATGTCTGCGGTCAAGGCTGCTGTCCTGGCGGTGGAAACCGGCCAGGCCCTGCTCTTTGACCGGGAGGCCGTGATCGATATGGCCAACCGGGCCGGGATTGTTGTGGTCGGGGTGGAGGAATTGGCAGACGGAACCTTGTCGGTATAGTTTTTCCGTTTTTCGTTACCGATACTCAGACATCAGGAATATACCTCTCATGAAAGCCATGGTTCTGGCCGCGGGCTTCGGGACGCGCCTGCGGCCCTACTCCCTGAAACGCCCCAAGCCCCTATTCCCTGTACTTGGCACTCCACTCCTGACCCATACCCTGACTCAACTCCGCCGGAGTGGGGCCGAGGGGATCGTGGTCAATGCCCACCATCTACGGGAACAGATACGGGTCATGCTCCATGGCCAAGAGGATATCCACGTCCAGATGGAAGATATGGAGCTGGGAACCGGGGGGGGCCTGCGTCTGGCGCAAAGGCATTTCGGCGAGGCCCCCTTTCTTGCGGTCAACGGCGATATTGTCCATGATCTGGATCTGGCTGCGGCCTATCGGACCCATTGTGCCTCTGGTTCGGATGTGACCATGGTGCTGCACGATTGCCCGCGTTTCAACAATGTCTGGGTCAATGGCGAGGGCAGGATCGTTGGCTTTGCCGGGACGGCGGGGGAGGGCGAACGTCTTTTGGCCTTCACCGGGGTGCAGGTCATCAACCCGGCGGTTCTCTCCCTGATGCCAGAGGGCGTTTTTTACAATAGCATTGACTGTTATGCCGACTTGCTCAAACGCGGGGGTACTATTCAGGCCCTGGTGGTCTCAGGTCATTTCTGGACCGACATGGGTACCCCTGCGGATTATCTGCAGCTCCATGAGGATATTCTTTTGAACGGGCGATTGCCCGGATTTTTTGCAGGCGATTGGGGCAGACCTTTTTATCTCGGAAAAGATGCTGTGCTCGGGGGCGGGGTCTCGTTTCATGATTGGGTTGCCATCGGGCATGGAGCATGCATCGGCGAGGGGGCCAGCCTTACCCGGGTTGTGGTTTGGGATGGGGCCAGGGTTGCTCCCGGCAGCATCGTGACCGACAGTATCATCAGCGAGGGAGATTAAAGTGTTTACGGATCAGCAAAGGCAGGCTCTTGACAGATTGCTGGCCGAGCAGGGCTTTTCCCCGGATATTCAGGTGGCGGAGAAGATGGCCGGAGATGGCTCCGACCGGCAGTTTTATCGGCTTGTTGTTGGCGATCTTTCCCTGCTGGTGGTCTTGCCAGGCGTCAGCCAACCTCAGGGCATGGCCGAGGCACGGGCCGCCCATGCAATCGGGCAACATTTTTACAGGCATGGAGCGGCGGTTCCCAAGATCTACGGTTTCGCCGAGGACTGCGGTCTTATCCTCTGCGAGGATCTGGGTGACACCAAGCTCCATGATCTGGTGCTCCAGCACGGTGTGCAGGCGCCGGAGGTAGAGGCTTACTACCGGCAGGCCTTGGCTGCTCTGGCTCATTTGCAGACCGAGACGCGTCATGGTTTTCAGCCGGATTGGTGTTGGGATACCCCCCGGTATGACCGCGAACTCATGCTGGCCAGGGAGTCCGGCTATTTTCAGAAGGCTCTGTGCGAGGATTTTTTGGGGATGAGCGGTTTGCCCCAGGGGCTTGGTCAGGAGTTTGTCTTTTTGGCGGATCGGGCTATGCAGGAACCCGCCGATTTCATTTTGCACCGGGATTTTCAGTCGCGCAACCTCATGGTATGTGACGGAAAAATCAGAATTATTGATTTTCAGGGTGCCAGATTGGGGCCGTTAGGGTATGATCCCGCCTCCCTGCTTATCGATCCCTATGTCGGTTTGTCCCTCAATCGGCAGCAGGCCCTCCTTGGTTGTTATCTGGATGCGCTCGCCTCTCATATTCCCCTTGACCGGGAACGATTCATTGAGGGATATTACTACATGGCTCTGCAGCGTAACCTGCAGATTCTCGGAGCTTTTGCCTTTCTCTCGAAAAATCGGGGGAAACAGTTTTTTCGGCAGTTCATCACACCCGCTGCCAGTACCCTTCATGAACACCTGGCTGCGCCGCAGGGACGGGATTTCCCCTGCCTGCATGCGGTGGTGGAGCAGGCGAGAAATTTACTGGACGCCGTTGTTTAAAGATAGCAGTGCTGCTATTTCGTAATGGCCCCTAACACCAACACGGAACCCCCATAACTCCCATGCAAACCCGATACCCCATAGTTGCCCTGGTCGGCCGACCCAATGTCGGCAAATCGAGCCTTTTCAATAGATTCTCCAAGCATCGCAAGGCTATTGTCGATCCCACCCCCGGCGTAACCCGTGATCGTCATTACGAGCAGGTGACCATGGAGGAACGGACCTTTATTCTCGTTGACACCGGAGGCATTGAGGGCGACGGGCGGGAAATGATGGCCGGCTTGATCCGTGAGCAGACCATGCAGGCCATGCGTGAGGCGGATGTGATCCTTTTCCTGCTTGACGGCAAGGAGGGGGTGCTGCCGGAAGATTACGAGGTGGCCGATTATCTGCGGCGAACCAAGAAACCGGTGCATTTTCTGGTCAACAAGGTGGATAGTCCGGAGCTTGAGCAACGGTTGCTCCCCCAATTTTATGAGCTTGGGGTGGACAGGCTCTGGCCGGTTTCCGCAGCGCACGGCTATGGGGTTAAGCCGTTTTTCGAAACCCTGATCGAAACCCTGCCGGTTTTTCCCGAATCCGAGGACATCCCGCCGGATACCATCAGTCTGGCTTGCCTGGGGCGGCCGAACGTGGGCAAGTCTTCCCTGATCAACCGGCTGTTGGGCGAAGAGCGCATGGTGGTCTCGGATATCCCTGGCACCACCAGGGATTCGGTGGACACCCTGCTCACCGTTGGCAAGCAGCCCTATCTGCTCATCGATACGGCGGGGATCAGGCGCAAGGGCAAGGTGCAGGAAAAACTGGAGAAATTCAGCGTGCTCCAGGCCCTGGGCGCTCTGGAACGCTGCGATTTGGTGCTGATCCTCATTGACGCCGGAGAGGGGATCACCGAGCAGGACACCAAGGTGCTGGGTTATGCCTTTGAACGGGGCCGGGCCTGTATGATCCTGGTGAATAAGTGGGATCTGCTCCATGGGGATGCGAAGCGGCAGAAACAGCTGATGGAGGAGATTGCCCGGGCAACGAGTTTTGTCGAATATGCCCCAGTGCTCAAGATTTCCGCCCTCACCGGCGCTGGGGTGAAGCAGTTGCTGCCTGCGGTGGCGAAGATATACAAGCAGTATTGCGGCACCTTTTCAACCGGCAAGCTCAACCGAATCTTGCAGGCAGCGTTGGAGGGGCATAACCCGACCATGCACCAGGGTCGCCGCCTCAAATTCTACTATACGACCCAGATTTCCTCCAAACCGCCCACCTTTATCGTTTTTACCAACTATCCCAAGGGGGTGCATTTTTCCTACCTCCGCTACCTGATAAATCAGTTCCGGGCCGGGCTTAAGCTGGATTCCATCCCCATCAAGATTATTCTCAAGGAACGGCAACGCAAGGAATATGGCTAAAGGCAAGCTGCCGGGCAAGAATCTTGGTTTGTTGAGTCTCAGTCCCAAGGGCTTGAGTGCCGCTTTTATCTTTGCGGCCGAACAGGCCGGATATGCCCAGCACCTTGCCTTGCAGGCCGAAGCCTGGCGCCTTTTTGTTTCCCGTCTGGCGGCAGGCCTTGTCGATTTTCTTGCAGCACCCGAGAACCTCCAAGAACCGGACAGCCCTGCCGCCTGCGGCCTTTTTTCCCAAGATACCCCCGATGCATTTGGCCGTGAAACGGGCCAGCTCTTTCGGCATGAGTCTTTGCCCTTTGCCGATTTTTTTGCCCTCCTAAAATGCCTTCGTCGGACCGTGCTCAACGATCCGGCCCTGTCTGCTCCACTACAGCCTGGCTGTGCCTTATTTTTTGATCGCCTGGAAACTGCGGCGGCCAGCCAGTGGCTCAAAGAGGAGGCCAGCGCGGCCCAGCACAGGCTCCGCGAGGCGAAACTTTTTATCCTCAATGAGAAAAAGCGTTATGCGGTCATCTTCCACCAGATGGCCGAGCCTGCCTGCATTGTTGATCAGCAGGGGTGCCTGCTCGATGTCAATGCCGCTTTCGCGGATTTTTTCAAGGCGCGGGGCGAGACGCTGCTTGGCAAGCCGTGCGCCCTGCTGTTTGGGCCGGAGGCCTGCAAAGCCTGTTCGCTTGAGAAAAACCTGGCCGAGCGTGGATCATTTGCCAATATCGAGGTTGCCCTCCCGGTTGCCGGGGAGATCCGGACGGTCTTGATAAGCGGCTCTTCACTGGGTCGGGTGCGCGGCGTTCCTGGCGGTATTGTCATCTTGCAGGATGTCAGTGCGCAAAGGCGGATAGCGCAGGCCTTAAGGGAAAGCGAAGAGCAGTTCCGCAGCCTGGTGGAAAATGTGCCGGATGTTACCTGGCGGGCGGATGCAGAGGGCAACCTGGTGTATGTCAGTCCCAATGTTCGAAGAATCTGTGGCTACGAACCGGATGAGCTGCTTGGGCAGAGCAGGTTCAGCCGCGTGCATCCCGAGGATATCGAGGAGGTCCGGAAGCGATACGGGCTGCTTTTTGCCAAGGGCAGGGAATTTTCCCTCCGTTACCGCCTGCGCCATAAAAATGGGAAATGGTTGTGGGTCCATGACCGGGCCAGGGCTATCGGGGATTACGCCAACGGGGTTTTTGCCGATATCACCCGGCTTCAGAAAATGGAAAAGGAGCTCCAGGAATATCGGGACTGGCTTGAGGATTTGGTTGATGAACGGGCGCAGGAAGTAAAGGCCGTCAATGCTCAGCTGTTGCTGGAAGTGGCCGAACGTCAGCAGGCGCAACAGGAGTTGGAGCGGCTGGCGGCAAGCCTGAGGCGGTCCAATGCCGAGCTGGAACAGTTCGCCCATGTGGCCTCCCATGATATGAAAGAGCCGCTCCTGCTGATCGTCGCTTTTGCCGAGCGCTTGCTGGCCAGATGGCCGGAGAAATTCGAGGGCAAGGCCGGCGAATATTTCGGACGGATTCTTAAGGCCGCCCGGCAGTTGCAGGAGCTGGTGGATGATATCTTGCAGCTCTCCAAGGTGCGCAGCTGCGAGCGGCCTTTCGGGATGGTTGTGCTGGATGATCTCCTGCGGGAGGTGATGGGCGATTTTGAAGAGAGGATCAGGCAGGCGCAGGGAAATGTCGGGGTGGGCACTCTTGCTGCCATAGAGGGAGACAAATCCCAGCTCCGCCAGCTTTTCCAGAATCTCATTGCCAACGCCTTGAAATACCGGCAGGCAGATCTGCCTCCGGTGGTGGAGGTGAAGGGCAGAAAGCTGCCGGGCAAAATTTACGAAATCACGGTGCAGGACAACGGCATCGGCTTTGAGGAAAGGAATGCGGAACGGATTTTTCAGCCCTTTGTCCGCCTGCACGGTCGGCATGAATATGAAGGAACCGGCATCGGCTTGGCAACCTGCGAAAAAATAGTGGCCCGGCATGGCGGGAGGATTACCGCTAAAAGTAGTCCTGGCGAGGGCTCTATTTTTATCATCCAATTGCCTCTGATCCAGCGCAAACGGAAATAGGCCGAGGTGTTTTTGGCCAGGGGTGTCTCCCCCAACAAAAAGAGGCAGCCCGTCCTTTTTTTCTTTCGTTTTTTTATCTGAAAAAGTGCTTCCTTCCAAGCCCCTCTTTGGGTATGCTGTACCACATCTTGTGGTGGCGTATGCTGCTGGTGCGCCATATCGTGTTTTATTTCCGTGATAATCAGTAATTGTTCACCATGAACGAAGAAACGTGGCTCAATTTCTGAAATGTAAACGTTTAGCAGCGCCGCTTCGCTACTGCCGCAGATGCGATGCTGCTGAACGTTTATGACAATCAAGCTATTTACCCAAGGGGTGCCCGATGGAATTACCAATCAGTTTTGATGAAGCGCTGAAGGAATGGGAGCGTTTTGAACAGTATCTGGTCCAGGCCAGGTACGCTATCCGCAACAATAAAACCGGGGTGCCCATGGAAAAAGACATGGCCCAGGTGCTGTTGCGCATCAGCAAGCAGTTCAAGCACCCAGCAGTGGCCAAGGCCCTGATCCACGGCACCATCATTACTGCCACTCCTTTTCTGATGAACGGCGGCAATCCCTATACCCGGAGGGCCGGCTATTATTCCTGCTATCCTTTGGGCGATGTGGAGGATTCCACCGATGCGATCTTCGACATGGAGCGCGATCTGGTCAGCATCTTCCAGCACGCTGGTGGCGGCGGCATCGACGTGACTAAGATCAGGCCCAAGGGCACCATCGTTGATAACGGCCAGGGGCTTGCTTCCGGCCCGGTTTCTTTTGCCAAGGGATTTTCCCACCTCTCGGAGCGCATCAGCCAGGGGGGCAAGCGGCGGGGCGCCCTGATGATTCAGGCGGACTGGGATATCAAGGATATCAAGGAGTTTGTCACCTTCAAGGGGGAGAATCCTGGCCGGTACAGCGGTTGCAATGTCTCGCTCAATGTGACCGACGAAAAGTTTTGGGATAATGAAGAGCTCACCACCCTGGTGGCTGAATACATCTGGAAATCCGGCGATCCCGGTCTGCTCTTCACCCAGAAGAGCCTGGCCAACACCCCGGTGCTTGCCAAGCACAATCCGGTCTACTCCAACCCCTGCGGAGAATACCTTTCCACCAAGGATACCGCCTGTAATCTGCTCACCGTCTGTCTGCCCAAATGCCTCCAGGAGGACCAGGGCAAGTTTTTCGACGCAGTTTTCGAGGCGGCCAGGCTTGCGGCCATTGCCGGCAACGAGATTCTCGACCTGGGCGGCTTTCCGCCCATCGAGCGGATCAAGGCCAACACCCTCAAATTTCGCCCCATCGGCATCGGCTTTACCGGCCTGCACCATGCCATGAACCATTTCGGTGTTTCCTATGCCGATGAGCATGAGGCGCCGCTCTTTGCCAAGGCGACCCAGTTGGCCCTGATGCTGGGGTCTATGCAGGGCAGCATCGATTATGCCGAGTTCATCAAGAAGGAGGGTAAGCAGAAAAAGCTCACTCCTCAAGAATGGAACATGACCTATGTCGATAAAATCGACAGCGAGGCCCTGGCTTTCATCGAATCGGACATGCCCAACAAGGCCCAGTGGCGCAAGCGGACCAGCGATATCTTTGGCCTCCTGCGCAAGCTCGGCGGCCTGTATAACTCGGTGACCACCTCCCAGGCCCCCACCGGCTCCATCTCCCAGTTGATGCGGGTGGCCTGCACCGGAGTGGAGCCCTATTTCTCCATGATCCAGCGCCGCAAGGTCAAGGATGTGGATGATACCTGGAAAGAATTCATCCTCGTGCCTCTGGAGTTTTACCAGTACGAGGAGGAGAAGCTGGAATGGATTGCCGAGCAGACCGCGCACAAGATCGAGCCGTACCAGCAGATTCGGATTCTTGAAGCCTGCCAGTCTTTCAATCATACCGCAGTTTCCAAGACCATCAATTTGCCCGCCGACACCACGGTGGCTGATATCAAGAAGATTCTCCAGTATGCCCGGAAGAGCAATCTTAAGGGTGTCACCATGTTCCGCGATTCTTCCATGGAAGGGGTGCTGAGCGATCATGGCGGTAAATTGGAGGATACCTGCGAATTCTGCGACATGGACGTGCGCAGCGGCAGCACCTACAAGTTCCGGGGGCCGGCTCCGCTGTATATCACAGCCAACAAGGGCGGACAGGGGCATGTACGGGAGATCTTCCTCAACACCACCAAGTCCGGCTCGACCCTGCACGGGATGAGCGAGGCGCTGGGCCGGGTTATTTCCGTGGCGCTCCAGCACGACTACCGGCTGGTAGGCAAGATCGCCAGGACCTTGGAGGATATCTCCTCAGACGGCGCGTGGATCAGCGCCTCGCTGGGTCGGTGCTATTCCATCCCCGCAGCCCTGGCCAAGGTTTTGGACAAGAGCGGCGAAGGCGAGGTCGAGCAGGACCCGGAGCCTTACGCCGAACCTTCCTCCTATGCCTCCTGCCCGGCCTGTGGCAAGCTGAGCCTGCGACGCAGCGGCGGTTGTAACCAGTGTGTGAGTTGCGGCTACTCTTCCTGCTAATGGCTAAGAGGGCATTTTATGCAATCAGGCCCGCAGCAACGTAGATACAACAAGGCGGTCATGGCGTTCATGGCCGTCTTGTTTTTTTTCATGGTCCTGGGCGATATCATCATTGCCCGCCATCAACGTAGTTTTTTGTTTTCCCGGGCGGAAGACCAGGCCCGTCGCGATCTGCAATTGATGGCGGCTAATTTCCTTGAACCACTCCTCAAGTATGACTACGACTGGATAAACGGTTTCGTCCTGCGCTGGGGCGAGGAGCATCCCGAGGTGGTGCGTCTTGCTGCCGTTGGCTCCGAGGGCCGGGATCTGATTGTCTTCCGCCGGCCCCGAGAAGGAGAACGGGCTTTTCTGGTGGAAGAGAAGGTGCTTTTTCAGGGCAAGCAGTTGTTGACTTTGCAGATGGAATCTTCCTCCGATGAGGTGGATACTCTTCTCCGCAAGCTCCACTGGCAGCTAGGTCTCGCCTCGTTTCTTCTTACCGCCATTGCGGGAATTGCCCTGTGGTTCACTCTGCGGCGTATCGCCTTCGCTCCCCTGGAAAGGGAAATCAGCCTGCGTCTGGAAACGGAGCATAAACTGGCGACCGCCCACCATCAGCTTGAGGAACGGGTCCGTGAGCGGACCGTTGATCTTGAGGACGCCAATCTTTTGTTGCACAAGGAGGTTGCTGAGCGTCATGCCGCAGAAGAACAGTTTGCCCGGCTGCATCGAGAGTATGAGCTGATCCTGAATTCTGCCGGGGAAGGGATATATGGCCTGGATAACGAAGGCCGCATAACTTTTGTCAACTCGGCGGGCTTGCAGATCCTGGGCTATGATGAGGCGGAATTGATCGGCAACCACCTGCATGATTTCCGGCACCATGTGCGCTGGGATGGCGAACCGTATAGCCGGGAGGATTGCCCGGTGTGTGCGGCCTATGCTGAGGGGAAGAAAAACCAGGGGGAAGAAAGCTACTTTGGTAGAAAGGATGGCGCTGTTTTCCCGGTGGAGTTTGTCGGCACCCCCCTTGTGGAAGGCGATACGATCATGGGTACGGTTGTGGTGTTTGAAGACATCACCGTGCGCAAGCAGGCTGAGCATGATCTGCTGGGCCTGACTGAAACCCTGGAGCGACGGGTTATGGAGCGCACCGCCCGTCTGGATGATGCCAACCTGGAATTGCGGGAAACCCTGGGGCAACTGGAGCAGATCCAGGCCCAACTGGTGCAATCCGGGAAGATGGCGGCCCTGGGAGATTTAGTGGCAGGGGTTGCCCATGAGATCAACACCCCTGTGGGCGTTGGTGTAACGGCGGCCTCGCATTTGGAGAACGAGACCAGGGAGATCGCGGCACTCTATGGGGAAGGGCGCATGAAACGCGGCGATCTTGATCGGTATCTTGCGCTCTGTCAGAATGGCGCGAAGCTGATTCTTTCCAACCTGAACCGGGCGGCGGAGCTCATCCGCAGCTTCAAACAGGTGGCGGTGGATCAATCCGGGGAGGGGCGCAGAAACTTTCGGGTCAAGGAGTATCTGGCCGAGGTTTGCTTAAGCCTCAGGCCGGTTTTGAAGAACACTGGCCATCGCCTGGAGATCTCCTGCCCCGAGGATTTGGAACTGAACAGTTATCCAGGGGCCTTTTCCCAGATCGTCACCAATTTTATCACCAATTCGCTGGCTCATGCCTACGATGAGGATGAGGTCGGCTCTCTGCTTTTTGATATCGGACTCCAGGGCGGCAATGTCTTGTTTCGGTATACCGATGACGGCAAGGGGATGACTGAGGATCAGCTCAGTCATGCCTTTGATCCCTTTTTTACGACAAACCGAAAAAAAGGGGGGAGCGGTTTAGGGCTGCATATCGTATATAATCTGGTAACCCAGAAATTACTGGGGACAATAACCTGTGAAAGCAAGCCAGGGAAGGGGACAGTCTTTGTTCTTCTTTTTCCGGCCGTCATACCTGGGGGGGTATCGCATGGTTGAATCACACGAGGTAGTTTTTTTTACGGATGAGCCGGAGGGAGCTGTGTCTATCCGGCAACGGGCGGAGAGCAATGGCACTTGGAAGGTGCTGGTGGTTGACGACGAGGAAGAGGTGCATGCCGTCACCAAGCTGGTTCTTGCTGATTTTTCTTACGAGAATAAAGGGCTGTTTTTTTTGCATGCCTATTCCGGTCGGGAGGCACGGGAGCTTATTGCCGAACACCCAGACACCGCCATCATCTTTCTTGACGTGGTCATGGAAAAAACCGATGCCGGACTTGAAGTGATCCGTTACATCCGGGAGGAGCTGAAAAATTCCTTTGTCCGGATCATCCTCCGTACCGGTCAGCCCGGTCAGGCGCCTGCGGAGAAGGTTATCATCGAGTATGATATCAACGATTACAAAGAAAAAACCGAGCTCACCGCCCAGAAACTTTTCATCACCATGGTAGCGTCCCTGCGCTCCTACCGAGACATCCTCACCATCGAGGCCAACCGTAAGGGTTTGGAAAAGATCATCGAGGCGGCCACTTCGATCTGTCGGCTGCGCTCGATCAAGAATCTGGCCAGCGGGGTCTTGACCCAGATGGTTGCTATCCTGCATCTCAGTGAAAATGCCCTGTATTGTCAGACCTCGGGTATTGCGGTGAGCAATGTGCAGGGCAGTTTGAAGATGCTTGCTGCCACCGGTTCCTATGAGCCGTATCTCGACGCTGAAGCCAGCGGAGTTTTGCCGGACAAGGTTCTTGACTATGTTCTGCGGGCGACGACGCTCAAGCAATCCATCTGCGAGGACAACTGTTACATCGGCTATTTCCGCAGTGAGCGGGGGGAAGAAACGGTTATCTATCTTGAGGGCTGGCGGGATCTTAGCGAACTCGACCGTCGAATGATCGAGGTTTTTTGCGGCAACGTGCAGGTGGCCTACGAGAATGTGCTCCTAAACCAGGAGATCGAAGGAACCCAGAAGGAGATCATCTACACCCTGGGCGAGCTTGCCGAGATGCGTTCCCTGGAGACGGGCAACCATGTCCGCCGGGTGGCGGAATACAGTCGGCTGCTCGCTGAAAAACATGGCTTGAGCCAGCGGGAGGTGGAGGTGATCCGTTTGGCTTCCTCCATGCATGACGTGGGCAAGGTCGCGATCCCCGATGCCATTCTCAACAAGACCGGGCCGTTGAGCCCTGCTGAGTTTGAGGTCATGAAGACCCATACCATAAGGGCTCAGGAGATAATGGGTCTTTCCGATCGGGAGATTATCAAGACCGCCATTGTTATCGCCCTACAGCACCATGAAAAGTTTGACGGCACCGGCTACCCCAAAGGCTTGAAGGGGGAGGATATCCAGATCAGCGCGAGAATCACCGCTCTTGCCGATGTGTTTGACGCCCTGGGCAATGACCGTTCTTACCGCGAGGCCTGGGAGATGGAGGCTATCCTTGATCTTATCCGCAGGGAACGGGGCGCACACTTTGACCCGGTTCTGGTGGATCTCTTCTTTGAAAATATCGACACGATCCTGGCCATCAGAACCAGCTTGGCCGGGTAGCCTTATTCCGTCTTTAAGGCGTTGGCG
>JAPLJH010000068.1 GCA_026388695.1 Deltaproteobacteria bacterium
GGTAAGAGCCCACCGCTTGCGTGGCGACACGCAAGGCACGGCAAACCCCTCCTGGAGCAAAACCAAATAGGGAAGCGTTTGAGGGCGGCCCGCCCGAAGCTTCCGGGTAGGTTGCAAGAGATGCCGGGCAACCGGCATCCATAGAGAAATGATCATGGCCCCTGCAAAGGGGTACAGAATCCGGCTTATAGCCCACTCCCTTTTTTTATCTCTCACATGCAGACAGCAACAGCGATCATTGCCGCAGGCGGCGCAGGCCTGCGCATGGGAACCACCACCCCCAAGCAGTTCACTGAACTGCTTGGCGTTCCCATCCTGATCCACACCATCCGCGCCTTTCGTCAGGTTCCCGCCATCGGCGCCATCATCGTGGTGGCCCCGGCAGAATACCGGGAGCTGACCGGCGCCCTTTTGTCCCAGCACCAACTTGATGACCACTGCACGGTGGTGAGCGGCGGCAAGCTCCGCCAGGATTCGGTGCGCATCGGCCTGGCCCAGGTGGCAGGGGATTGCCCCCTGGTGGCAGTACACGACGGCGCCCGACCTCTCATCACCCCCCAAGACATCCAACGTTGCCTTGATGCTGCGGCAATGCATGGCGCCGCGATCATGGCTGTGCCGGTGAAGGATACCCTCAAGGCAGTGGGCGCGGACACCGTCATCCGTCATACCGTGGAACGGGAAGGCCTCTGGCAGGCGCAGACCCCGCAGGTTGTCCGCACCGACCTGCTGAAAGAGGCCTTTGCCAAGGCTGACCAAGACGGCTTTATCGGCACCGACGAGGCTTCAATCCTCGAACATGGCGGTTGGCCGGTCGTGGTGGTGGAAGGCTCGGAAACCAATCTCAAGATCACCCGCCCGGATGATCTGCTCATGGCAGAGGCCATACTCATGCAGAAACAATCACCCCTCCAGATGCGCATCGGCCATGGCTTTGACGCCCACCGCTTGGTCACGGGTAGGCCGCTGGTCCTGGGCGGCATGGAAATCCCCCACGAACTGGGCTTGCTGGGCCACTCGGATGCCGACGTCCTTACCCATGCCCTGTGCGACGCCATCCTGGGCGCCATCGGTGCCGGCGACATCGGCCGCCACTTCCCGGACAGTGATCCGCAGTACAAGGGCATCTCCAGCATCAAGCTGCTTGCGCATGTGGTTGAGCTGGCGGCGGCAAAACAGTTCCGCCTAGCCAACGCCGACATCACCGTGGTGGCGGAACGGCCCAAACTTGCCCCGCATTTTCCGGCCATGCAAACGATTCTTGCCGAGGCCTGCAAAGTGGAACTCAATGCCATCAACCTCAAGGCCAGCACCACGGAAAAAATGGGCTACACCGGTCGCGAGGAGGGGATCAGCACCCACGCCGTGGTTCTGATGGCGAGTCAAACGCGCCTTTAAGCTCCCTCCAACGGGTAACTCGCCTCGATGGTGTGGACGGCGCCCTTGGAGGTCAGTTGGCTGGAATAGAGGTGAAACTCGGAGACCGGGAACACTTCCGTGGCAAAAAGGCCGTTGCCCGCCAAGAAGCGGCTCAGCCGGGCAAGTGGGGTCTCGTGCAGCCTGGCCAGGGTAATGTGTGGGGAATACTTCCGGCCCTCCGGGTCAAGCCCCATACCGACCAAAGCGTTGTCAATCTTCTTGCGCAAGGCGCAGACCTCCTCCACCGGCGCAATCCCGGCCCAGAGCACCTTGGGCGTCTTTCTGGGCGGGAAAACCCCCAGCCCCTTCACCTGGACAGCAAAGCCCCCCGTCATAATGAAACCAAGGCCCTCCTTGATATCCCGAAAGACCCCACCGTCCACCTCGCCGATAAAGCGCAGAGTCAGGTGCATCTGTTCCGGTTGCACCCATCTGGCCCCAGGCACTCCATAGCAAAGACTCTGCAACTGGGCCGCGATATCCGGTGGCAGATCAATGGCGACAAACAATCGGTACATGCTTCTCCCCCAAGGCCCAAGACAAGCCCGCCCTGCTCATGCCTGTTGACAAGCGATCCGCGATGGAATAGTTTTGCTTTTCATAATTATGCGTTTATTATTCGTAATTTTATAGTTTTTTCAGCCTTTTCCCTCGGAGTAACCCATGCTGAATGTTGCCACCAGTACCGCCCGTCGCCTCTGTGTCTCCATCGCTGGGGCCACTCCGGCCGAAGCGCTTGCCTTAGCCAAAGAGTCCGAACCGGTTACCGATGTCATCGAAATCCGTCTGGACGGCATGACACCCCCGGACATCTCCCTTTTTCTCAGTGGCCTCAGCAAACCCCTGGTGTTCACCAACCGGCCCACCTGGGAAGGCGGCAACTGCGCGGACGAAGAAATAGAGCGCATCGCCCTGCTCAAAAAGGCTGCCGAATCCGGGGCGGCCTATGTTGATATTGAACTCAAGACCGACCCCACCCTGGCCACCGAACTCATTGGCGCAGCCCGGGCGAACAACTGCCAGACCATTGTCTCCTGGCACGACTTCAAATGCACTGCCTCCAAGCAGGCCCTGACCGAGATCTTCCAAGGCCAATGCCGGAGCGGCGCCGACATCGGCAAGATCGTCACCACGGCCCGTTGCTTTCAGGACGTCTTTCGGGTTCTTGCCCTGCAAGAACAGGCAGCCGAAATGGGCTTTCCCCTCATCGCCTTCTGCATGGGTCCGCTCGGCATGATCAGCCGGGTGGCCACCACCGATCTGGGCGGATACATGACCTACGCCGCCCCGGACAATGGCCCTGCCACCGCGCCCGGCCAGCTTTCCGTCTCAGCCCTGCGCCGCATCTTCACGGAACTTGGCCATGGGGATTAACGGCACCACCGAGCTCTACGGCATCATGGGCAACCCGGTTGCCCACAGCCTGAGTCCGGCCATGCACAATGCCGCTTTTGCCGCCTTAGGCCTGAACAAGGCCTATCTCCCCTTTGCCGTGCAGGATGTCAGCCAAGCCATGCGCGGCCTGCGCGCCCTTGGCATCAAGGGAGTGAGTGTCACCATCCCCCACAAGCAGGCGGTGATGGAGCATCTCGATTCCATCGATCCGGTTGCCAAAAAAATCGGCGCGGTAAACACCTTGGTCATCGACAACGGCGCCATCCACGGTACCAACACCGACTGGCTCGGGGCCAACAGGGCCTTGAGCGAAAAAATCAGCATCAAAGGCGCTTCGGCTCTGCTCCTCGGGGCTGGCGGCTCGGCGCGGGCCATCGGCTTTGGTCTGCTTGAGGCCGGAGCCTCGCTCACCATTGCCAGCCGGACCCCGGAAAAGGGCCAGGCCCTGGCCGGGCTGCTCGGTTGTCCCTGGCTGCCCCTAGCCGAGGCCGGTACCGCCAAAGCCGATATTTTGGTGAACGCCACCTCCATGGGCATGGGCTCACAACAGGATCTGCTGCCCATTGCCAGTCAAGCCCTAGCCAAGTTCAAAGTGGTCATGGACATCGTCTATGCCCCCCTGGCAACCCGCTTGTTGCAGGAGGCTGAGAAGGCGGGCTGCCAAACCATCAACGGCCTTGCCATGTTGCTCTATCAAGGCGCGGCCCAGTTTGAACTCTGGACCGGCCAGCAGGCCCCGGTGGAAGTGATGCACCAGAGCCTGCTCACCAGCCTAGGCTACAACCCCTAAAGATTGCAGACCATGAAAGAAATCCGCCCCCTTGCCACCACCGACACCACCCTCACCGTACCCGGCTCCAAAAGCCTGACCCAGCGGGCTCTCATTGCCGCGGCCCTGGCTAACGGGGAAAGCACCCTGCAATACCCCCTGGCCAGCGAGGACACAGAATACACCTCCCATGCCCTGGCGGCCATGGGCATCACCGTCGAACCCGGACAGGAGCAATGGCGGGTGCAAGGCAAGGGCGGGAGCATCGCCACCCCGGACAAAGAGATATTTTTGGGCAACAACGGCACGGCCACCCGCTTTCTCACCTCGGTGGCGGCGCTGGGCCACGGCCCTTTCACCATCAACGGCGACCCACGCATGCACGAGCGGCCGATCAAGCCCCTGATGGAGGCCCTTGCTGGCTGGGGGGTCGAGATCCGCAGCGTCCACTCCACGGGCTGCCCGCCGGTTGCCATCGCAGCCGCTGGCATCAAGGGCGGCAAAACTTTGCTGCCCGAAGGCAAGAGCAGCCAGTATCTCTCCTCCCTATTGCTGGTCGCGCCCTATGCCGCACAACCTGCCGAACTCTTGGTGGCGGGGGAGGTGTTATCCAAACCCTATGTCACCATGACCCTGGCCGTGATGCGAGATTTTGGCATTGAGGTAACGGCCAATAGCGAACTCAACCACTTTATTATCCCCCAGGGCTGCTACCAGGCGAGAAACTATGCGGTGGAAGGCGATGCCTCCAGCGCCTCCTATTTTTGGGCCGCCGCAGCGGTGACCGGAGGCAGGGTGACGGTGGCCAACGTGCCGTCACCATCGTTACAAGGAGATGCCGTGTTGGTGGATATCCTGGCCCGAATGGGCTGCGCGGTGCAGCGTTCTGCGGCAGGCATCACCGTGACCGGCACCAAGGAACTGCGCGGGGTGGAAGTGGACATGGGCGACTGCCCCGACGTGGTCCCGACCCTGGCCGTGGTTGCCAGTTTCGCCAAGGGGAGGACGGTGATCAAGAACATCGCCCATCTGCGGATCAAGGAATGCGACCGCCTGCATGTCATGGTCACGGAGCTGGCCAAACTGGGGATACGGGCAGAGGAACAGCCGGACGCCATGATCATCGAAGGCAGCGAGAAAAACAGCCCCCTGCATGGTGCCGAGATTGACACCTACAACGACCACCGCATCGCCATGAGCTTTGCCGTGGCCGGGCTGGTGGTGCCGGGCGTCCGGATTCGGGGGGAAGGGTGCGTGGTCAAATCCTTCCCAGATTTTTGGGAACGGTTCGACCTTCTCTACCGATAGAGCCTATTAAGCGCAGGTCGCTTCGTCCTCCACCCTGACGGCAAAAGGCAACGGCTGCTGCGGGCTGTTGTCGTAGGCTGCGAGATCAAGCTGTGTCCCACAATCGAGCATCTCCAGCAACACCTCTTTGGCCACCGGCTTGCTGAACAGAAATCCCTGCATCTCATCGCAGCCGTGGCGGCGAAGAAAATGCAACTGCTCCCCGGTTTCCACCCCCTCGGCCACCACCCGCATATTCAGGCTCTTGGCCATGGCGATGATGGCCGTGACAATGGCCACGTTATCGCCGTGCCCAACGATATCCCGAACAAATCTCCGATCTATCTTCAATTCGCCGATGGGCAGTTGTTTTAGATAATAGAGGGAAGAATAACCGGTCCCGAAATCGTCAATAGAAATCTCCGCCCCCATCCCCCTCAGTGCGCCGAGCAGGACAATGGCCTTCTGCTCGTTTTCCATAACCGACCCCTCGGTAATCTCAAAGATCAATCTCTCCGGCCCAATTCCGGCGGCAGCCAAAGTCGCCCTGATCTTGCCCAGCAAGTCCTCCTGCCGAAACTGGCGGGGGGAAAGATTCACCGACATCTTGATCCCATAGCCTTGCCCAAGGATTTCCCCGAGATCGGCACAGGCCTGCGCAAGCACCCAATCACCGATCTCCACAATAAGCCCGGTATCTTCGGCCATGGGAATAAAATCGGCCGGATTGATTATCTCGCCATCCCCACGCCGCCAGCGGACAAGGGCCTCCACCCCCACAATCGTACCGGTGACCAGGTCCACCTTGGGCTGGTAGTGAAGAAAAAACTCCCCACGATCCAAGGCCTTGCGCAGACTGTTTTCCACGGCCAGCCATTCGGTGACCCGCTTGTTCATGGCCGGGGTGAAAACCCGATAGGTGTTCTTGCCGCTTTCCTTGGCGCGGTACATGGCGGTATCCGCATTCTTGATCAGGGTATCCTGATCCTGCCCGTCCTCCGGGTAAAAGGCGATGCCCAGACTGACGGTCAGATAGAAATCCTCTCCCTGGAGACTGACCACTGGAGCTAAGCCCTCGATAATTCTCTTCGCGGCCAACAGCACATCCTCCTCCTGCTCCACCCCCTCAAACAAAACGATAAATTCATCGCCGCCATAACGGGCCACGCTGTCAATCTCCCGCAGACAATGAACAAGCCGAGCCGCAACCTCCTTGAGCAACAGATCGCCCACCGTGTGCCCCAGGCTATCGTTGATCCGCTTGAAGTTGTCCAGGTCGAGAAACAAAATCGCAACCTTGTTTTCATCCCGCCGGGCATGGGCCATGGCCACGCCGAGCCGATCATGAAACAACACCCGATTGGGCAGGCCGGTCAGGGCGTCATGGTGGGCCTGATACCGCAACTGTTCTTCGTGCAGCTTGATTTCGGTCATATCATGGAACACGCCGACATAATTCACGGTATTTCCCTGCGCATCCCGGATGGAGGTGATGGTCAGCCACTCGGGATAGATCTCCCCGTCCTTGCGCCGGTTCCAGATCTCCCCCTGCCACTGCCCCTTTTCCACCAGGGCGCGCCACATCTCGGCAAAAAATTCGTCCTCATGCCGATCCGACTTGAGAATCCTGGGATTTTGCCCCATCACTTCCTCTTCCCCGTAGCCGGTGATGTCCGAGAATGCCGGGTTTATCCGCTGAATAACGCCCTCGGCGTCGGTGATCACAATGCCTTCGATGCTGTTTTCAAAGACATTATCCGACAACACCAGCTGCTGGGTGGTCTGCTTCGCTTCGGTGATGTCCTGTGTAATACCCGTGAGATGGACGGCTCGGCCATGCTCGTCCCGCTTGACCTCGGCCTCCGTGTGGATATAACGCTCCGCGCCATCCGGCCGAACTATGCGGAAATCCAGATTCCCGGCAGAATCTCCTGCCAGTAGCGCTTGCAGCCAGGCCTGCACCAGGGCCTGATCCTCCGGATGAACATAATGAAAAAACCCCTCATAGCTGTAAATTCTGCTTTCCTTGGCCACCCCGAAGATGCGATAGGTCTGTTCGGAACAGACAAGATTGTTCTTGTCGACATCCCAATCCCAGTACCCAAGCCTGGCGATCTTCTGGGCCTTGGTCAAGCTTCTCTCGCTACGCCGCAGGTTGTCTTCGATGCGCCCTCGCTCAAGAATTTCCTGATTGAGATCCTCATTGGTTTTGGCCAAATCCACCGTCCGCTCGACAATGATCTCCTCAAGATTATTCCGGTATTTCTCCAGTTCCGTGAAGTTCTTGCGAAGTTCGGCCTTGGAAGAAGACAGGGACCAGTTGGCTTCGCGTAATTCCCGGTGCATGACCGCAAAGGTGAAATGCAACACCAGAAAGGCGACAAGCCCAACGAAAAGGGTCAAGACGATGCTTATGCCGACAAAGGCTTTGAATTCCGCAACAAACTGAGTCACTTCAATGGCCAGGGCAACCCAGCCCGCAGGATCGCCCTTGAAATCCGGCAAAGCCAAGCTGGTGTCAAAGACATACCAGCGCCCTTGAATCTGCAGCGGGACAAGCTTTTCGGTAGGAAAAAGAAATTTCTCCGGCAGGTGACGGAAAACATTATCGCAGCACGCCATCAGAACCTGATTACCCACTTCCTGCGCCGCAGCCGCATGATACCCCGCACGCTTCTCCTTGTGCCAGATAGCCTGGTCAAACAGCAGGGCCATCTGTCCGCCATGCTCCCCCCCCACGTGCTCCACAAGCTGTTCCGCCTTGAAGCCGAATTCAACGGCTCCGACATAGGCTTCCCCGACAAAAACAGGCTGGCTGATCCGGTAAAAAAAACCCGCAGGACCCAGCTCATAACCGGACAGCAATTTATGTCGGCGATTTACCTCTACAACTATGGGCCGCATGGAAAGATCGTCGCCATTTTGCTCGGGCTGATGCACCCGCAGGAAAGAGCGATTATCCGGGGTGTAAAAATGGAAATACACAAAAGCGGGGTTTTCTTTCTGCAAGGACTCATACAGGGGAAGACACTGAGCCAGCAGTGCGGCCCGATCGCCTTTTGCAAAGGACGCAACCACCTGGGGCCGAGTGTTGACAAGGCTTTGCAGCCTAACGCTGTAACTGGCGAAGGTCTGGCTGGCGGTCAGGTCAAAAAGCGCATGCACATGGTGTTGCTCAACGACAAGCCTTTGTTCAAAATCATGATGGCGGGTTTTGATCCCCCAAAATAAAAACACTCCGGCCAGGCAGAGAATCGTCCCCAGCACGGTCAAGGTGGCTTTCCATTGTCTCAGAGAAGGCATATTATTGTTCTCTCAATAACAGATAGACAAAGGCTCTTGTCATCGCAACCGTCACTTGCCAAGCATCCCGGCAGCGGCAAGTAGCGCCCAGCCAGAGCCGTCAGATGCTTCGCCGCTGTAGCCAGGGTCCTGACGGATCCCGGCATAATGAGCCAGCAGACGGGTTGCCAATTTTTTCCCCAGTTGCACGCCTTCCTGATCAAAGGAATTGATGTTCCAGATAAATCCCTGGAACACCACCTTGGCCTCATACAGGGCAAGCAAAGCGCCCATGGTGTAAGGCGTCAGCCGGTCGGCCAGGAGCACTGAACTGGGGCGGTTTCCGGCAAAACGCCGGTTGGGATTTTCGTGGGGCTGGCCGGTGGCCAGGGCAAGGGCCTGGGCCAGGAGGTTTGCCACCAGCTTTTCTTGGGAGGTGGTCTGCTCGATGAGCATATCACGGCCACGCTGGCTGTTGCGAAAGCCGATGAATTCGGCGGGAACGATATCGGTTCCCTGGTGGATCAACTGATAAAAGGCGTGCTGGCCATTGGTGCCCGGCTCACCCCAGATGATGGGGCCACTTTTCCAGGCAAGGGGTTTGCCCTGCCTGGTCACGGATTTACCGTTGCTCTCCATGTCGCATTGCTGGAGATGGGCGGGAAAACGGACCAGGGCCTGGCTGTATGGCAGGATGGCCAGGGTTTCGCAGCCAAGGAAATTATGATTCCAGATGCCCAGCAGGGCCAGGAGCAAGGCAGGGTTGCGGCGGATATCCGGCTCTTCCGCAGCCAGGTCCATGGCATTGGCTCCCCGGAGAATCTCCAAGAGATACGGGTATCCCAGGCCAAAACCGAGCATCACCCCACCGACCATGGAGGTGGCGCTGTAACGCCCGCCGATGGAATCGTACATGTAAAAAGAGCGGAGATACCGGGCAGGATTATCCATGGGCGAGCCCTTACCGGTAACGGCCAGAAAATGCCGGCTTGGCTCAAGCCCGGCCTCGGCAAAGGCCTTGCGCACCAACTCCTCGTTGGTCATGGTTTCGAGGGTGGAGCCGCTTTTCGAAACCACATTGACCAGAGTTTTGGCAAGATCAAGCCCGCTCAGGATAGCGGCGGCGTCATCGGGGTCCACGTTGCTGATGAAATGTACCCTTCGCCCCGGGATTTTATAGGCGACCAGGGCCAGATACACGGCCCGGGGGCCGAGGTCGGAGCCGCCGATGCCAATCTGGACCAGGTCGGTGAACGGCTCGCCTGCCGCATTGACAATGACCCCCGCTTCAAGGTCTGCCAGAAAACCGGCCAGCTTTTCCAGCTCGGTCTTGGCCTGGGCCGAGGCCTCAGGCGCCAGACTGGCTGGGGCAAAGATATCGCGGCAGGCGGTGTGCAGCACCTGCCGCTCCTCGCTGGCATGGCCCTCGATCCGGTTCAGCACCGCGCCCTTTTTCATCAGCAGGAACTGGGCCACGGCCCCGCTCTCCTCGGCAAGCTTTTGCAGGGCCGCAAGCACCGCCTCATCTACCCGCTGGGTGGAATACAACAGATCAAACCCGGCGGCCTGGGTCCGGTAGCTACGGATTCTTGCCGGAGAAAGGGCGCCGGACGCTGTCAGGTCATAGGGCGTACGCGCAAGCTCCCCGAGTTCTGCCCATGCTGACATCATATTGAAATCACAAGAAAAACAAGAAGAGGCATCGCCTTGATCCCCGACTCCGGCTGGCTGTCCCATAAGAAAATCCCCGTTCCCTTCATAATTTCATGGAGATAAGAAAAAAAATGTTAAAAAATAAGATGTTATCTGCTACATAATAAAGTTAATTACTTTTTACTAGATACACGTAACCCTCTTGCGAGTGTATCTTATCACAACCGGGCCATATCATTGCATAAGACTTACACGACAGCATATTTTTTTTCCTGCAGAGCAGCTGACGAAAAATCACTCCTTTCGCCAGCCCGAGAGCGCACAATATTCACTTTTCCTTTTTCACACTAATCTCCAGGGAGCACGACCCACGCCATGGAAACAGTTGCCGCTGAAAAGGAACTCTTCCGCTCCTGCGAGATCATTTTTGGACCGGAACTCACCATCTCCCGAGAATTTCTCGACTATCTCCAGCTCTCCGGCATCAAAAGCGCCTACCGCAAACGGGCCATGGAAACCCACCCGGACCGGGCCGCCTTGGAAAATGCCCGCGTGCAACGGCAGCACCACGAATTATTCCACTCGGTGCAGGAAGCCTACGAAAAACTGATCACCTTCCTTGACGCCAAGGAAAAAGGCTACTGCCTGCCCCTCCCGGCGCGGCCGCGAACCCAGCCCCCCCGCCCGGCTCCGCCCAAGCCCCACCGGACCCAGCAGGCAAGGCCGAACCAAGACCCAGCCAGACCCCGCCCGCAACCCAAGCCCGGCGGCACCCACACAACCGCCGATTTCAGGAGCACCGCAAGCCAGCCCTCTGTTTTCTGGGATACAGAAAGCCTCTACCAGGGGCAAGTGCCGAACCGCCGCCTGTTGCTTGGCCATTTCCTCTACTATTCCGGTCTGATCAACTGGCGAACCATCATCCAGGCCCTGATCTGGCAACGCACCGAACGCCCGCGCCTGGGAGAAATCGGCCAGCGTTTTGGCCTGCTCAACGATGCGGATGTGGTGCAGATTCTCCGCAACCGCCCGAGCTTGCAACCCTTTGGCCAGACCGCCATGGATCTCGGCCTGCTGTCCCAACCCCAACTTCAGATGCTCGTAGCCCATCAAAAACGGCTGCAGAAAAAATTCGGCGAATTCTTTCTGGAAAAACGGATACTCGAACCCAACGAATTGCGCGCCCTGCTCCAGCAATATCAAGAGCACAACGCCAGCATCTCCGGCCAGGCGTACGGATCAGCTTTCCAACGTTGAGACCATTGCCCCTGTCATTCCGACGCAATAGCGCCAGGCCCAGAACAACCGACCCCCATGTACAATAATCTCCTCTATCTCCTGGTCGTCATCCTGATTCTTACCACCGGAGGCATTCCGGAACAGCCACAAATCCCATGGTCTATGGCCCTGGTACTCTTTTGCGGCAAGATCGTTTTGTTCAATCAGCTGGCCCGTTATTTTTTCCGGCGCAATCCCGACAACACCGCGGCCCGCTATTTTTCCGTGGAACAACGGCTTTCCATCCTGGCCATCATTTTTCTGGCCGTGGACATCTTTCTGCTGGAGGGCCGCTATTACCTGAGCCGCCTGCCCCTTGCCGACAAGCTTCCGGTTCTTGCCCCTCTGGCGGGGATTTTTCTTTTTTTCGGCTACCTCTGCCTCATCTGGCTGGCGGCCCGCCCCAGCTATCAAAGCATCTTCGCCAGGACCCTTACAGCCCGTTCGTTTGTTGCCGCAAACATCAAGATCAATCTTGCCATCCTGCTGCCCTGGCTCATTATCTCCGTCTTTTTCGACCTTCTCCAGCTTGTTCCCTTTCCCCGACTCAAAGACTTTCTCGCCTCACCCTGGGGCGAACCCATCCTGGTGCTGTTCTCGTTTTTTGGCCTGATCTTTTTTCTGCCCCTGGCCATTGTCCGCCTCTGGGGCTGCACCCCGCTCCCGCCAGGCCCGACCCGACAACGCCTTGAAGACTTCTGTCACAGCCAGCGCCTGCGGTTTGCCGACATCCTGCTCTGGCCGCTTTTTGAGGGCCGGATGCTCACCGCCGGAGTCATGGGCCTCAGCCGCCGCTTCCGCTACATTCTTGTTACCCCTGCCCTGCTCGAAGCCACGACCCCGGAAGAAATCGAAGCGGTCTTGGCCCATGAACTGGGACATGTCAAACGCTACCATCTCCAACTCTACCTCTTCATCTTTCTCGGCTTTGGCCTGCTGACCCAGGTGAGCGGCGCTCCGCTGCTCCTGCTCCTGCTCAGCTCGGACCTTTTTTACCAGCTGATCACCCTGAGCGGAAAATCTCCGGACACCATCCTTGCCCTGGCCAGCGCCTCCATTCTTTTCGTCCTGATGTTGGGCTATTTTCGTTTTATCTTTGGTTTTTTCATGCGCAACTTTGAGCGGCAGGCGGACCTGTATGCCCTGAGCGCCATGGGGCACGCCTCCCCCCTGATCCGGGTTTTTGAAAAGATCGCCCTGCTCAGCGGCAATATCCGGGATCTGCCCAGCTGGCACCATTTTGGCCTGGGCCAGCGCATCGACTTCCTGCGCCGGTGCGAAGAAAAACCACACCGAATTCCCCGCCATCACCGCAAGGTCCACTTGGCCCTGGCCCTCTACACTCTTGTGATGCTCACCGGCGCCCTTGCTGCCTGGCGCCTTCCCCCAGACCTTCTCGGGGAAGCACCAAAAGCCAGATTCGCCGAAGCACTCATCCGGCAAAAGATTCGGGAACAACCGGACAACGGCCTCTGGTTCCAACTCCTGGGCGATCTGCACTACAGCCGCAACCAGGAAGAGGCCGCCCGTGATTCCTATGAGCAGGCATTACGCCTGGCCCCAGCCAACACGGAAGCCCTGAACAACCTGGCCTGGCTTTTGCTCACCGCTCAGGAACCAGGGCTGCGCAACCCGAAAAAAGCCCTGACCCTCGCCCAGAAAGCGGCGGCGGAAACGAGAATCCCGCATGTGCTCGACACCCTGGCCACGGCGTACTGGGCAAACGATAACCGCAAAGAGGCTCTCGCCGTCGAAGAGAAAGCCCTTACCCAGGCAGGAACGCACCAGGACTTTTACCGCGGCCAGATGGAAAAATTCCGCACCACCCAATACTCGTCCGCCACCCGCTTCCCGGAAGCAGGGCAGAGCGCCGACACTCCTTGAGGAAATAATGGCGACACAGGGCTTGGTTATCATCAACACGGGGCACGGCAAGGGGAAAACCACGGCGGCGTTCGGGCAGGCGTTGCGGGCGGCAGGCCAGGGCATGAAGGTCTGCATCATTCAGTTCATCAAGGGGCAGGGCAAAACCGGCGAGGCATTGGCATTTGCTGCTGCCTTTCCCGAACAGGTTGAGCTGCATCTTGCCGGGACCGGCTTTACCTGGCAACAGGACATGGAGACCGTGAAAGCAGCGGCCCTGGCTGGCTGGCAACTCGCCGGGGAAAAGATCTTAAGCGACGCCTACGACCTGATCGTGCTCGACGAGCTCACCTACCTGATCGGCTTCGGCATTGTTTCGGAAGAGGAGATCCTCGACCTGTTTCGCCAGCGGCCCCAACGCTTGCATCTGGTGATCACCGGCCGCGACGCCAGCTCGGGGCTCATCGAATATGCGGATTTGGTCACCGAGATGCACGCCCTAAAACATCCCTACCAAAAAGGGATCAAGGCACAGAAGGGTATTGAGTTCTGAGAAGCGGGCGGGTCATGCGCTGCCCTGCCCTGGCCCGGCGACAAACGAAAGATCTGCCAGAGAGCTCCCGCGCTTCAAGGCCTGGCCGATGGCCTGGCCACAGGTGAAGGCCTGATCCTGCTGCTCCCGGCTATGTCCATAGCGCGGATAATGCCGACCAAGCCATCTACCCCGTTCCGGCACCCGACCGGCAAGCTTCAGAAATACCCCGATGGTCCGCCAGGGCTCCTTGCTGGGATGAGCAAAGATCATCCTGCCCACCACCATGGCTCCGCACCGCGCAAGCTGCCAGCGCAGGCTCAGCCAGTGCATCCGCCAATAGCCCCGGCAGGAAATCAGGGGAAGAACCTGCTGCCCGGCAAAAAGCCTTACCCCATCCCGATCAAGCAGGGAGAGAACCGGACCGCTGGGGTTATAAGACCAAGTTGGTCCAGCCAGCACAATGAGATCATAGTGTTCCCCGCAAATGGGCGACAGCGGCTGGATGGGCATCCGTGTGCGCAAAAAGGTGACAAACATCAGAAACAGGGTGGCAGGCACCGTGCCGATGGGAAAATGACGGGGCACCAGAGGCTGAAGCCGCTCGCAGGCCAGCTGCACCCCCTGCGCCTCAAGACCTGCGCCGAGCCGATGCACAAGGCCGCTGGTCTGGGCGCTGAGCGAGTAATAGAGGATGAGAACTTTCTTCGGTTGAGAATCTGCGGGCTGCATTGTTTTTTCACGACACCATTAGGGAAAAGGCAGGGGACTCTTTCGCCCCCAGGCCTTGCTATTGTTCTTTTTTCATTATCGAGTAAAATCCCTTATACCATATATAGCAATAACCCTGAAGGGAGAAACCCGCCCCGCAAGGCAATTGTCAAAAACTACCTCCGCCGATTCCTTTAACCCCCCGGATGCGCGATCCATGCCAGAAACACACGAAATAATCATTGTCGGCGCAGGCCTTTCCGGTTTGAGCGCCGCCCATTTCCTGCACGCAAGCGCACCGGACCTGGACATCCTCATTCTGGAACAGGATAGCCGCCCTGGCGGCGCGGTGCGCTCTTTTCAGGAACAGGGCTTTCTGGCCGAATGGGGACCCCACGGATTTTTGGACAACAACGAGGCCAGCCGCGCCCTGCTCAGGCAAACCGGCCTGGACCGCGTTGCCCAAAAAGCCCCCCTGGGCAACTTTGTCCGCTATGTCTGCCATGCAGGAAGGCTGGTGCAGCTGCCGCAGAGTCCACCCGCCCTGCTCGCGACCCCGCTGTTATCCCCCCTGGGGAAATTGCGGCTGCTGGGCGATCTTTTCAAAAAACCCAGGGCTGAAGAACAAAGCGTCGGGCAGTGGGCCGCATACCGATTTGGCCATGAAATCCTGCCCCTGGTGGATGCCGCAATCACCGGCACCTTTGCCGGTGATTATGAACGCCTCAGTATCGATGCCGTAATGCCGGGGGTACGCGCCCTGGAAAAGGAAGCGGGTTCGGTGCTCAAAGGACTGCTCAAGAAAAAAAAGGGGGCGGGCGCGGGGATGCTGCCTGCCATGACCAGCTTCCCCCAAGGCATGGAACAGCTCATCACCACCCTGGCCACCGGACCGAATATTCTCTACCAGAACCCGGTGCGGGCAATCAGCCGCACAAACGACACCTGGGAGATACACACCGAGACCACAATCTACCGGGCCGCCACCGTCATTGTCGCCCTGCCCATCAACCACACCCTGGAACTACTGGCCGCCCATGCCCCACCTCTGACCGCCATCCCCACGGCACGCATCGCCACCGTGGCCCTGGGTTTCACGGACAAGGCCCAGGTGCCCTTTGGCTTCGGCTATCTGGCCCCGGAGCGGGAAAAGCGCTTTGCCATGGGCGCGCTTTTTTCCACCCATATGTTTCCCGGCCGCGCCCCCCAAGGCACGGTGCTGATGGAGGCCCTGGTCGGAGGCCGCCGCCACCCGGAACGGCTGGAGCTGTCCGACGAGGAGCTGATCAACCGCATCTATGATGATCTTAAGAAATTGATCCACCTACCCGAGCCCCCAAGTTTCAGCAGGGTGCTGCGCGGCGACGGCGGCATCCCCCAACTGGAAATGGGTTACCCCGCGCTGCTGACCTGGAAGGATTCCGTGGAACAGGGACTGGACGGTTTGCATATCTGCGGCTTTGGCTGGGAAGGCATTGGCATGAACGACATGATGAAGACGGCCAAGACAGTGGCCGACCGGATACTGCACCAGGTGGGCGGAACGAGGCAAATGCCCGAGGTCAGGCCAGTCTATTTTTAGGAGCCGTTATGAAATAGCCCCTTGCTGTTTCGTTACGGCTCTTTATGCCGTTTTTGCCAATCAGGATAACGAATTTATTCAGCACAACGGCTTAGGCGCCGCAGCAGTATCAACGGCGAAGAAATAAACTTTGCGCTCGTACGGCGTCTTATGCCGTTTTGACCAGACAGACAACGTCATCACTTTGCTCCAACAGCGATAGCGACGACGGCTTAAACGCGGGTTGTGCTGCTCGCGCGGTTGACCAGGTAAGGGAAAACTGGGCCATGGTTTTGTCGAAGCATTCCGGACAGAAACCATGGGACACCCGAACCTCGGACTCGATCATCTCCTCGAGCCAGTCCCCTTTACTCTTTACCCTGCGACACACGCAACAGATCGTACGCATATTTCCCCCCTGTGCATATCCCAGAAACCGCCCCCGCGGAATCTGACAGCCATCCTCACCCCTGATTTTCCAAACGTTCCACCAGATGCTCCACCTGCCCCCGAATACTGCCGCTACGGACAATGGCTTCGGTAATGACCCGGATGGAATGCACCACGGTTGAATGATCCCGGTTAAACGCCTTGCCGATCTCAGACAGGGCTTCCTCGGTGAGTTTCCTGGCCAGATACATGGAAACCTGCCTGGGAAAGGCGATGGTTTTTTTCCTGCCCTTTGACTGCAGATCTTCGATGGAGACATTGAACTGACCGGCCACAAAGTTACGGATCAGCACCGCAGACAACTCCTGCCGCTGCCCGATGATCGTAGCGACAATCTCCTTGACCATATCCATATCCGGCGCGGTCTTATGCAGGGAGGCCTTGGCCTTGAGGCCGATGATGGCGCTTTCCACCCGCCGGATATCGCCCTGGATTCGGTCGGCCAGAAATTCGACGATCTCCCCGGAAAGGGCCAGCTTGTTGTTGCGGGCCTTGCGCTCGATGATCAGACAACGGGTCCGCCGGTCCGGAGGATTGATGGTGGTAACCAACCCGGAGGAAAGCCGGGAGCGCACGCCGTCATCCATATCAGGGATATTGCGCGGAGAAACAGCCCCGGTGAAGATCACCCTTTTTCCGCAATCCATCAGGACATCAAGGGCCTCTGCCAACTCG
Organism: Deltaproteobacteria bacterium; assembly: GCA_026388695.1. Taxonomy (GTDB): domain Bacteria; phylum Desulfobacterota; class Desulfobulbia; order Desulfobulbales; family Desulfurivibrionaceae; genus Thiovibrio. The sequence continues at coordinate 16,876 of JAPLJH010000068.1, forward strand.
GCCTGGGTTTTGGTCCGACCGGCCAGGGACTGCACATCCTCCATCAGCAGCACATCGCACTGATGATGATATTTTTCCTTGAACTGGTCCATGGTGTTGTTCTTGATGCTGCGCACCATTTCGGAGGTGAGCTGCTGGGAGGTCACATAATGCAGCCGGGTTCCGGGGGAATGGCTGGTGATATGGTGGGCCACCGCATGGGTCAGGTGGCTCTTGCCCAGGCCCGTGCCCGCTTCGATGAACAGACAGGGACTCAGGGTGGAATCACCGTTGGCCATGGCCTCACAGGCCGAATAGGCCAGAGCATTGGACTCGCCAACCATGAACTCGGGAAAGGTATAGCGCGGATGCAGGGTCCGCACCGTGGAACGCACCACCGGCATGCTGGGCAGGCGGAGCTGGCTCTGCTTCTTTTCCGGTTCCGGCAAAAGCGGCTGCGCCTTCCTGGTCTCGCCCACCGAAAGCCGCACCGCCTCGCCGGTAAAACCAACGTCCTGCAAGGCGTTCTGAATATCGGTCAGATAGTTATTCCTAACCCAGGAACAGAAATACGGGTCCGGCCCAGCCAGTTCAACGCGCTGCGCATCGTCATGCACACATTGCAAGGGTTCGATCCACAGCTTGAAATCACTGTCAGAAAATTTCTGCGCCAAAACACTCTTAACTCGCTGCCAAAGCATCTTTTTCCCCTGGTTCAGTCACGAAAAAACAACCGATTAAAGCGAATTGAGACCGATAAGATAATTTCTGCCCGTTTTTTTAAAGGAAAAGCATAACCCTGTCAAAACCGGTCTCGACGAATTTACCCCCCGCTGCCGCCCGAGTTTTCAACAGCCCACAACCCCAGGAAAACGGGCGAAAATATCCTGAGAACCCGCTAAAAACTGGATATTTCGCCACTTTTACAACCCGCCCCAAAAAGCGCAAAATTCCATGCGGTTACACCCGAATGGCGAGAACAAAATATCATTTCATTAACCACTAAACATTAGACTTTTCTCATCATAGCTCCAATATACTCCTATTAACTCATTTTATCTTCTTTGCAACTCCGGCCATTTTTTTTATTTTCGGCATGCCCCTGTTCTGTCGGATTTTTTTCCCATAAATCCTTTTCGTGCTATACTGAAGAAACTTTTATCCCTAAGGAGACCCTGTCATGGACCCCGCCCAACTTATCCCCTCGCCCGACACCATTCCGGCACCATGGGGCTTTTTCGAGCTTCTCCTTATCCTGACCTTTTTCACCCACCTTGTTTTCATGAACGCCATGCTGGGCAGCGCCATGATCGCCCTGATCAGGGAGATGCGGACCCCGGCCGCCGACCCGCCGCCCTGCCTGGATATTGCCAGCAAATTGCCATACACCATCGCCTTTGCCGTGAACTTCGGGGTAGCGCCCCTTCTTTTTCTCCAGGTGCTCTACGGACACTTCATCTATACCAGCTCCATCCTCATGGGGGCGTACTGGCTCTCCATCATCGGCCTGCTCATTCTCGCCTATTACAGCGCCTATCTCTATAAGATGGCTGGGAATCTGCCCGCCACCACCCGAAAACGGGCCCTGACCACAAGCCTCCTGCTCCTGCTAGCAATCGCCTTTTTCTTTGTCAACAATATAACCCTGATGCAGAACCCGCAGATCTGGAGCGCCTATTTCCACCGCCCGGACGGCACCTTCTTGAACCTTGCCGACCCGACCCTCCTCCCCCGCTATCTGCATTTTGTCGTAGCCTCCGTGGCGGTCGGCGGCATTTTTCTGGCAATCCTCGCCTTTTTTCAACTAAAAAACGGTGCGCCTGGGGCTGCAAAACGCCTGAGCTTAGGGATGAAATGGTTCACCTACGCCACGGTGGTTGAAATCGGCACCGGCATCCCCTTTCTTTTTTCCCTGCCCAAAAACGTACACCAGATGTTTATCGGCAGCGCCCCCTTGCACACCGCTCTTTTCCTCGCCGCCCTGGTCGCGACTTGTTGCAGCATCTACTACGGCATAAAAGAACGGGTCTGGCCCACCACCGTCGCCCTGGCCGCAACCATCCTCTTCATGGTGCTGGTGCGGGATTTGGCCAGACAGGCCTATCTGGCCAAATACTTCCATCCCTCCGACCTACAGGTCGTGCCGCAGTGGTCACCGATGTTTCTCTTCCTGGCAATCCTGGTGATCGGAGTTGCGATTATCATATATATGCTCAAACTCGCGGCCCGGGTCCCTGAGGAGGTACGCTGATGAATTATCCCGTCTGGCAGTTGGATTTTTCCGGCGGCGGCCTGCTCATCGCCCTTATCGCCGTCCTGCATGTGTACATTTCCCATTTTGCCATTGGCGGCGGGCTCTTTCTTGTCCTCACCGAGATGAAGGGTTACCGGGAAGGCTCACAGGCCATCTTGGACTACACCCGAAAGCACACCAGGTTCTTCCTGCTCCTCACCTTGGTGCTGGGCGCCATGACCGGGGTGGGCATCTGGTTCACCATCGCTCTCATCGCCCCGGCCGCCACCTCCATCCTTATTCACAATTTTGTCTTCGCCTGGGCCATCGAATGGGTCTTTTTTCTCGCGGAGATCGTGTCCATCCTCATCTACTATCAAACCTTCGGCCGCATGGAGCGGCGCAGCCACCTTATCATCGGCTGGCTCTATTTCATCTTTGCCTGGCTCTCCCTTTTTGCCATCAACGGGATACTCGGCTTCATGCTCACCCCTGGCGAGTGGCTTCGAACTCACAACTTCTGGGACGGCATCTTCAACCCCACCTTCTGGCCAGCCCTTTTCTTCCGCACCTTCCTATGCCTGATGCTGGCTGGGCTGTATGGCTTCCTGACCTCCACTCGGATCAAGGAAGAAGCCTTTCGCCTGCGCATGGTCCGCTACTGCGCCACCTGGCTCCTGGCCCCCTTCCTGCTGTTCCTGACTTCGGCCTGGTGGTATATCCAGGCTCTGCCCGAGCCGCAAAGGGCCTGGATTGCAAACTTCAGCCCGGCGCTGGCCCCATTTCTCACCGTCTTTTTCTGGGCCTCGCCGCTTCTTTTCCTCGGCGGCCTTATCATGGTGATCCGCCTACCGCAGACAGCCACGCGCACGCTGGCCGTGGTTCTTCTCCTTCTGGGCATCACCTACATGGGTTCTTTTGAATACATCCGGGAAGGCAGCCGTCGGCCCTTTACCCTGTACGGTCACATCTACGCCAATTCCGTCCTGGCAAAAGATCTCGATACGGTCCAAGCCCAGGGCATCCTGGCCTCGGCCAAATGGGTCAGCAAGGAGATCACCGAGAAAAAACGGCTGGTGGTTGGCCGACAGCTCTTCAATATAATGTGCTCCCCCTGCCATTCCGTGGGCGGCCCCATGCGGGATATCAAAAAGATGAGCGCCAAATACGAATCGGTCTATGCCATGGAGGCCGAGATAAACGGCCAGGGCAAGCTGATCCGCTGCATGCCGCCCTTCCCCGGCAACGGCCAGGAACGCCATGCCCTGGCTTCCTTTATTGTTGAGGGGCTGCGCGGCAGAAAAGAAGCGACAGCTGCTGCTCCGGCGCTCAACGCCCCGCCGCTTGCCCCCCTGCCCTTTGACCCGGCGCAGAGCGGCTACGTCCTCCTTGCCTGGAACAATCTTGGCATGCACAGCATAAGCGATGCGGACGGCTCGTTCAGCCTCATGCCCCCGGCAAACGATCTCTTCGCCCAGCTCATCAAACGCGGACCAACCCCGGAGATCATCACCGAGGGCGTGGAGCTTGTTTTCCAGGTTGAGCCTGGCTTTGAAAAACCAGCCAGGCAAGTAGATTTCTGGAAGCAGGTTCCTGCTCTGTTCGGCAGAATCCTGCCTGAAAATGTCGGCCTTTCCGGTCAGGGCCTTTCCGGCCCCATGCAGCTCCAGGGAAATGGCAAAGCCTTTGTTGCAAAAAACGTCCCGGTGGTGCCCTATCCCGCCCAGGGGGGCTATCAACCCTACCCGAGCTTTACCATCGAGGCCAGGGACAAGGCCACCAATACCATTCTTGCCACCACCCGCATGGTTGCCCCGGTTGCAACCGAGATGGGCTGCAAGACCTGCCATGGCGGCACCTGGCGCAAGGGCCAAGCGGGAATCTCAGACACCACGGCACAAGACATCCTGCACATGCATGACCGCTTCAACAAGACCAGCCTGGCGGCCCAAGCCAAAGCGGGCAAGCCTGTCCTCTGCCAGAGCTGCCACCCGGACCCAATGCTGAACGCCCCCGGCAAACCAGGACTACTCAACCTTTCCGCCTCCATCCACGGCTTCCATGCCAACTTCCTAGGTGGCCGAGGCGCCGAGGCCTGCGCCCTTTGCCACCCCAGCAACCCGCAGGGCGCCACCCGTTTCCTCCGCGGCGTCCACCACGAGGCTGGGCTTGACTGCACCAACTGCCACGGCGCCTTGGAAGACCACGCCCTAGCCCTGCTTTTGGCCGAAAAAAATGCCGGGAAACCCGGGGCGGCCCGGCTGATGCAGCACCTCAAACCACGCCTGGCGGCAGGCCTTGCCGGGATACAGCCCCGCACCCCCTGGGTACAGCAACCGGATTGTCTTACCTGCCATGTAAATTTTGCTCCGCCCGAGGTCGACAGCGCCTTTAACACTTGGACCACCGGGGCCGACGCCCTATACCGCAACCGGCACGATGATTCGGGCAGCATCCATTGCGCTGCCTGCCACAACAGCCCCCATGCCGAGTATCCTGCCAACAACCCCTACGAAAAGGAGCGGGACAACTTCGGGCCCCGACAGTATCAGGGCAATCCCTACCCGCTGGGCGCCAACCGCAACTGCAAGGTCTGCCATACCATTGATATGAAGACCGACCTACACCACCCCAACTCCCTGGGCATGATGCGCAACACCCGGGAGTAACAAGAACCGTTTTCCCGATTTTCCCGGCGCCCCACCCCCACTTCCATTATAAGGGAGTGTGGGTGGGGCGCCGCCATTCTGATCGCATTGCTCGGCATCACCTCCCCGTGCCCAAGGCCGAAAGGCCCAACCCAGTCTTGTCCCGCACAACGCACCACCCAGGCCCAAAAGTTTGGGTTGTTTAATTTTATTCTAGTACCTAAAAAAGATATTGACTTCTTAATCATGGCTTTTTATTATTGCACCTCATCATCAGCAATCGCCCCACCGCACCCTGGAGAACACGCATGCCAACAGTTCCACTCCGCAAAATGCAGAAAGACCAGTCAGGCACCATTACCGCGGTCAAGGTAGGCGGTGAGCTTGGCCGACGCATCCGGGACATGGGCATTGTCCCCGGCACCCGCATCACCATCATGGGTCGGGCTCCCCTCTTCGATCCGGTGGCAATCAGGATCATGGGCGGCACCCTGACCCTGCGCAACAGCGAAGCAGATTATATCGAAGTGGAAATCGCCAGCCCCGAGGAGAAGCTGTAATGTCACCCCTTACCATCGCCCTGGCCGGCAACCCCAACGCGGGCAAGACCACCCTGTTCAACACCCTAACCGGCGCCCGTCAGCATGTGGGCAACTACCCCGGCGTCACGGTGGAGAAAAAGGCAGGGGCCTACACCTTTGCCACCGGCGAGGAAGCCACGATCATCGACCTGCCCGGCACCTACTCCCTTACCGCCTATTCGGTGGAAGAGGTGGTGGCCCGCGACTATCTGGTGCAGGAAAAACCCGACGTGGTCATCAATATCACCGACGCCTCCAACCTGGAACGTAATCTCTATCTTTCCACCCAGTTTCTTGAGCTTGGCGTGCCCATGGTCATTGCCCTCAACATGATCGATGTGGCCCAGGATCGCGGGATCAGCCTTGACGCCCAAAGGCTCTCCGGCCTGCTCAAGGTGCCGGTTATCCCCATCATCGCCCGCTCCGGCAAAGGCACCCCCGAGCTGATGGCCGCAGCCCTGGATCTGGCCCAGAAAAATGCCCCCTGGGATCCCCTGTATATCTCCTACGGAGAAGACGTTGACCTCGCCTTGCAGGCCATGGCGCAACGGATCAACACCGCCGGATTCATGACAAACAGCTATGCCCCGCGCTGGCTGGCGCTCAAATATCTGGAGGGCGACAGCCAGATCCGAGAAAAAGGCCGCAGAGCCGACCCGGTGGTTGACGGGGAACTTCAGGAGATCGTGACCAAGGTCGGCGAGCATTTGCTCAAGACCATGGAAACCTATCCCGAGGCTATCATTGCCGACCACCGCTACGGCTATATCAAATCCGTGCTCCGCCAGGAGGTGATCACCCATAAATTCGACATCGACCGGCTCCATGCCTCCGACCGGATCGACAAGGTCCTGACCAACCGATTTATGGGACCGCTCATCATGCTGGCCGTGCTGCTGGGGCTCTACAAATTCACCTTCACCTACAGCCAGTTGCCCGTCGCCTGGTTTGCGGTATTTTTCGACTGGCTGAGCGGCAACCTTAGCACCCTGCTGCCGGACGGCCACCTGAAATCCATGCTCATCTCCGGGGTCATCCACGGGATGGGCGGGGTGCTTGGCTTTGTGCCACTGATCATGTTCATGTTTTTCGGCATCGCCATCCTGGAAGACTCCGGCTACCTAGCCAGAGTCGCCTTCATGATGGACCGGGTCTTCCGCATCTTCGGGCTGCACGGCAGTTCGGTCATGGCCTACATCGTTTCCGGCGGCATTGCCGGAGGCTGTGCCGTGCCCGGCGTTATGGCCGCACGCACGCTGCGCTCCCCCCGCGAACGGCTGGCCACCCTGCTCACCGTCTCCTTCATGAACTGCGGGGCCAAGCTGCCGGTACTCGCCCTGCTCACCGCCACCTTCTTTTCCCGCAGCCAGGCCCAGCTCATGTTCCTCCTGACACTGCTGGCCTGGGGTGTGGCGCTCACCGCCGCCAAAATCCTGCGGCTCACCGTATTGCGCGGCGAATCCACCCCCTTTGTCATGGAGCTGCCGCCCTACCGCTTCCCCACCTTCCAGGGTCTGCTCATCCATACCTGGGAAAGAACCTGGCAGTACATCAAAAAAGCGGGCACCACCATCCTGGCCATCTCCATCCTGATCTGGGCCATGATGACCTTTCCCGGTCTGCCGCACTCGGAAGAAGAGAACTTCGCCCGACAACGCCAGGAGGTGACTGCCTCTTTCACCCAGACAACAGAGGCCCTGCACCTCAAGGAAAAGCTGGCCGCCATCGATACCGCCCAGGCAGGCAGCGCCCTGCGCCACTCGATTGCCGGAAAAATCGGCACAACCATGGAAACAGTGAGCTGGCTGCCCGGCTTTGACTGGCGGACCAACATCGCCCTGGTCGGTGGTTTTGCAGCCAAGGAGGTCATCGTCACCACCCTGGGCACGGCCTATTCTCTGGGCGATACCGACCCAAAAAACAACGCCTCCCTTTCCGAAACCCTGGCCAAGGATCCGCACTGGAACCCGGTAGTGGCCCTGGCCCTCATCGTCTTTGTCATGTTTTACGCACCCTGCTTTGTCACGGTGGTGTGCATCTCCAAGGAGTCCGGCTCTTGGAAATGGGGGCTTTTCTCCATCTGTTTCAACACCGCCTTCGCCTTTTCGCTGGCCACCCTGGTTTATCAGGGCGGCCAGCTACTGGGACTTGCCGGATAAAAATTCAAGCGAAACCAAGGAGGTCCGCCATGTGGCAGAACATCATCATCATTTTTATCATCGTGGCCTGCATGTTTTTCATCGGCCGTCGCATCCGCCGTCAGCTCAGCGGAAGCAAAACAGGCTGCGGCTGCTCATGCAGCGGCTGCGATGATAAATCCGCAAAAACAGAGAATTGCGAGACAAAAACCACACGCACCTTGCATTAATCCAACAAATGGTCTATATCGGCTATACCTATCCCAATCTATAGTCGAAAAGGCCAGTTTCCCCATGGATATTCATCGTCTTGAGGTCTTTTGCAAGGTCGTTGAGCTGAAGAGCTTTACCAAGGCCGCAGAGGCCAGTTTTCTTTCCCAGCCCACGGTGAGCGAACATATCCGCAGCCTGGAAGAAATCCTCGGGGAACGGCTGATAGACCGCCTGGGCCGCGAAGCCCTGCCCACCCAGGCCGGACAGATTCTTTACAAATACGCCAAAAAAATCATCCGCCTTCGCCAGGAAACCATGCAGGCCATGGCCAGTTACCGGGGCACCCTGGCCGGCCATCTCTCCCTCGGGGCCAGCACCATCCCTGGCGCCTATGTTTTGCCGCAACGGATTGGCGCCTTCAAAAAACTCCACCCCGCCATCCAGATTACTCTTTCCATCGGCAACTCACGGACGGTGGCGGACGGAGTCCTGGCCGGCGACACCGAATTCGGCGTAATCGGCGCCCACTGGAGCGACCCGGCCCTGGAGTGGATCGAGATCCTTGACGACGAACTGGTCCTGGCCGTATATCCCAGTCATCCTTTTGCCAAGGAAAAGGCAGTGGCGCCCGCCCGCTTGCTCGACGAGCCAATGATCATCCGAGAACGAGACTCCGGCACCCGCCGGGTTGTGACCCAGCTGCTTGAGAAACACCTGGATCTCGCTCGGCTACAGATCGTCGCCGAGATGGGCAGCACGGAAGCGGTCCGCCAGTCCATTAAGGCAGAGGTCGGCATCGCCATCCTCTCCCGCCGGGCCGTGGCCGAGGATATCGAGCGCGGCTCCCTGGCGGCAGTCCCTTTGGCTGATATCCGTCTCTCGCGCCCGTTTTATTTGATCACCCGGAAAAATCGGCAACCTGCTCCCATCTGCAGCACCTTTCTCGATTTTTTACAGCAGACACCGGCCTGATTGAAGCACGCCCCGCCACCTTTGACTTAGATCAAGGCGCCCCACGCCCTTCCGCGCTAATGTTGGCAGATAATCATACTGTGAGGTGAAGCATGGAGTGGGACAAGGATGCGGAACAGGCGGTGGCGAAGGTGCCTTTTTTCGTCCGCAAGCGCGTAAAAAAAAGGGTAGAGACCGAGGCGCAGCAGGCAGGAGCCACCAGGGTAACGATGACCCATGTTACGGCCTGTAAGCAACAATACCTGCACCATCAGGAGGACGAGGTGCAAGGCTTTACCGTGGAGTCCTGTTTCGGACAGAGCGGCTGCCCCAATCGCATCGACACCGGGAAGAATCTGAGCCCACACCTTGAGGCCCTGCTGCGCACACACAAGCTCAAGGAATTCATGCAAAGCCGAGTGCCCGGCCCGCTCAAGCTACACCATGAGTTCAGAATAACCCTGGCTGACTGCCCCAACGGTTGCTCCCGGCCCCAAATTGTCGATATCGGCCTGATCAGCGCTTCTCTCCCCACGCTAAGCGATGCCCCCTGTTCGGAATGCGGGGCCTGCCTTGCCGCTTGTAAAGAGGAGGCCATCACCCTTAATGCCGGCCCCGGACCGCAGTTCGACTGGCAACGCTGCCTGGCCTGCGGCCAATGCGCCAGGGCCTGCCCAACCGGGACCATTGCCCAAGACCTCTCCGGCTACCGCATCCTGCTTGGCGGTAAGCTGGGCCGCCACCCGCGGCTTGGTCAAGAGCTTTCCGGGATATTCTCCGCAGAGACCACCCTGACCATCATCGACACTTGCCTTACTCATTTCAAGGCACAAAACAAAGAGGGAGAACGGTTTGGCGAGTTGCTCAACCGTACCGGCCTAGCCTTTCTCGCCCCATACACCCTCAAGACCACCTGAATATCTGCAAAAAAATTCAACAAGGTGCCCCGTATAAACTTGTTGCCGAACAGGACAATGTGCGTTATAAATCCCATCTCATTTATGCGCCCGTAGCTCAGCTGGATAGAGTGTCGGACTACGAATCCGCAGGTCGCACGTTCGAATCGTGCCGGGCGCACCATGCAATACCAAGGGTTTAGGGGATTTCCTCTAAACCCTTTTTTTCGTTGTCCGGTCGCCCTCCTGTCCTCGCTTGAGATTCCTTGTTCAAACTGGGGTTTTTCTATCCTGATTTTCGTTAGCCCACCAAGGCAACTAAATCCACCATGTTTCAGGGAACATAGTGAAATTTTGCCCCTGTCAGATACGCACTCCACTTATCTTCTTGTTCAAATTTCCGGGGCCACTTCTGAGTGCCCGTCGCCAAAGATCTACGACATGGTGTAAACCCTCACCAAAACAGCCATAGGGTCCATCGTCAAAAAAACTTGACTAGGTTTTTTGCCTTGGCCCGATCAACCCCACACAACAACATAGCCGCCCACCCTTAGGAGGAAGCGGCTATTCGCGAGACGTATACCATTTTTTCACAATGGAGAAAGATCTGGGGATAGTTGGAGGCCTCATGAAATTCTTTGATTTTTTCCAATTTTGTTCTATTTCTGCATGAACAATTTAACCTCTACTTTTTCTGACAAATTTTATCCAGACAAGGACTGTTCATGACCTGTATCATAGATTTTCATACCCACGCCTTCCCGGATCTGGTGGCGGCCCAAGCCATTCCTGCACTGGAAGAGGCGGGGAAGGTCACGGCCTGTCTTGATGGCCGCATCGAATCACTGCTTGTCAGCATGAACGAAGCAGGCATCGAAAAAAGCGTCCTCTGTTCCATCGCCACCCGACCCGAACAGTTTACCTCGATTCTCTCTTGGTCTGAGTCCATCCGTTCCGAGCGTATCATCCCCTTTCCCTCATTTCACCCCGATGCACCCGAGGCCCTGGAGCAAATCAGCGCTATCAAGAAGGCAGGGTTTTCGGGGATCAAGATGCATCCCTATTACCAGAAATTCGTGCTGGACGAAGAGCGGATGTGGCCGCTCTATGAAAGGATCACGGCCGAAGGTCTGATTCTGGTGATGCACACCGGCTTTGATATTGGTTTTCCTAGGGAGAGGATCGCTGACCCGCTAAAGATCGTGACCGTGGTGGATCGAGTGCCGGAGCTAAAATTTGTCGCCACACATTTTGGGGCTTGGGATTTATGGGACGAGGTGGATGATATGCTAATCGGCAGGCCATTGTATTTGGACCTTTCCTACGCCCTGCACCTGCTACCCAAGGCCAAAGCTAAGGCCATGGCTCTGGCGCATCCAGAGGGATATCTTCTTTTCGGCACCGATTCACCATGGGCTCGGCAACGGGAGGTGATGGCGCAGTTGTCGGAACTTGGGCTTGATGTGAGGTTGGAAACAAAAATTCTGGGGGAGAATGCGGCTCGGCTGTTGTCCTCGTAAGAATAACTACCTAACCGTAGCCCGCAGGCTCAGGGCAAGAATAACGCCTGCGGCGGTGAAGCAGGCTGCCATGAAAAAGCTGCTACCAAAACCGAGGCTTTTTTCGGCCAGCAGCCCGGCCACTGTGGGCCCTGCGATCTGGCCCAGGGCGAAGATGAAGGTGATAAGGCCAAAGATGCGGGCCGCCTTTTGCGGACCGGCGTAATCACCGGCCAGGGCTGCCATGATGGAAGGGATGGACCAGGCCACCACCCCGAAACAGCCGATGGACAGGTAGAGAAACGGGGTGGCCAGCGGGGTTGAAACCAAAAGGTAGGCAGCGGTCTGGATGGCAAAGACCATGGCCAGCGTGTATTTTCGGCCGATTCGATCGGAAAGGCTGCCAAAGACCGGGCCAGAAAGTAGACTCAACCCACCTACCAAAGACCAGAAACTGCCGGCCTCCGCTTCGGAAAAGCCGTGTTCCTGGATGAGGGATGTGACGATGAAGGTTGTGTAAATCACATAGGTGTAACCAAACAGGAAGTACAGCCCGCCCAATTGGGCGATATCCCGCAAGCGGATGCTGGTCTCGGCCCCAGTCAGCCAGACCCCCTCATCGTATTCATTTTCGCCCAGGGGGCGCAGATTTTTTTCCTGTGGGCTGTTTCGCAACATCGCCAGGCACAGCCCCGCCACCAGCAGAATGATCCCGCCCAGGACCTGCCAACTCAAGCGCCAGCCTTCAACACCACCTAGATGGTTCAAAAACGGCACCAGCCTGCCACAAAGCAGGATGGCAAACCCGCTGCCAATGACGACAAAACCAGTAGCTCGGCCCCTGTGGCTTTTGGCGAACCACTGGGAAATCAAGCCCATCATAGGCACGTTGGCCGCACCGCTGCCCATACCCGTGATGGTGTAGCACAGAAGGATCATGAAAAAGGAGCTGCTGCGGCCGATTAGAATCATGGTGATGCCGATAAAGGCCAAGGCCATAACGATGAGGCGCCGGTAGCCGAACCGATCAACCATGGCCCCACAGAACAGGACCGCCATCAGGTAGCCCGCGAAGTTCGCCGTACCGATCAGCCCCATCTGGCTGTAAGAAAGATTGAGCGACTGACCCATGGCCGGCAGGATCATGCCAAGAGCGAAGCGGCCTAGGCCGAGACAGGCGAAGATGCAGCAAGTACCGGTCCAAACGATGTGCCAGCCGTAATGGATAGCTTTACGCTCCGCCGCAATGTTCTTAGGATACATGTTCAGCGCCTTCTGTCTTGGCTTCCAACGTTTGGCGGATCCCCTTCACAGCTTTAACGAGCAGGAACAGGCCCCCGGATATCAGGACAGGTCCCGAACAGAAAAATCAAGGAGGACGCGGGTAGTGAGGGTGGCCAGTATGCCGATTCGTGTCACCAAGGCGAGTAGCGCCAGTGCGTCTCCCATTTGCAAAACCTCGGAATGATGTGTTGGTTATGTCAGATTCTTGGCCGCAGCCAATGCCTTTTTGAACCCTTCGGCGGAGCGGGTGATCACCGCATCCTCCACGCAGAAGGCGAGCCGGAAATAGCCCGGCATGCCGAAGCCCCGGCCCGGCACGCCCAGAATCTTCTGCTCTGCCAGCAGCCCGACAAACTGCGCGTCATCGGCTATGGGCGACTTTGGGAACATATAAAAGGCCCCTTTGGGCGGAATAAATTCATAGCCGGCCTCGTTCAGTACCTTGCAGAACAATTCGCGGCGGCGTCCATAGATGGAGCAATCCACCGTGATCCCCTGAAGCTCTGCCACCACCCGTTGCATCAGGGCCGGGGCATTGACAAAACCCAGGATCCGGTTGGCCAGGGTCATGGCCCCGAGGAGCTGGGCTTTGCCTTCGATCTCCGGATGTACGGCGATGTAGCCGATGCGTTCGCCCGGCAGGGAAAGATCCTTGGAATATGAAGAAACGATAAGGCTGTTGCGGTACGCCTTGAAGATACTGGGTACGGTGTGGCCGTCGTAGACGATTTTCCGGTAGGGCTCGTCGCTGATCAGGTAGATAGTTTGTCCAGCCTTGGCCAGGATTGCTCCGAGGTCGGCAAGCTCCGTGGCCGAATAGATCTGGCCGGTGGGATTGTTGGGGCTGTTGATGATGAGCGCCTTGGTCTTCGGGGTGATGGCCGCTTCGATGGCGGCCAGGTCAAGGCTGAAGTCAGGGGCGGTATTGACGATCTTTGTGACCCCGCCGTGGTTGTCCACATAGAAGTTGTATTCGACAAAGAAGGGGGCGAGGATGATCACCTCGTCGCCCGGATCGAGCAGGGATTTCATGGTCACGTTGATGGCCCCGGCTGCGCCCACGGTCATGAGAATATCGTCCTGACCTACGGCCATACCCTGTTCGCTCCCGATCTGTTTTGCCACCGCTTCCCGGACAAAGGGATAGCCGTTGTTGGCCATGTAGCCGTGTGCCCCGGTGGTTTCCGCAGCAGTGATCTTGCGCACCGCTTCCTGATACTGGGCTGGCGGCGGTAGGTCCGGATTGCCGAGGCTGAAGTCGCAGACGTGGTCTGCGCCGTACTGGGCTTTGAGTCGGGCGCCTTCTTCAAACATCTTGCGGATCCAGGAAGAGCGTTCCGCGAAGGCGATCATTTTTTGTGAGATAGCCATGGTGGTATCCTTTTTAATTGTTAGGGGAATTTTGAGTCCTGCCGTCTACAGGCGTCGTTTGTCGATTACTCGTTTCGCTTTGCCTTCGCTGCGTTCCAGGGTTTTTTCTTCCACCAGTTTGACCTCCACGCCGATGCCCAGTTCCGAAGCAAGCTGGCGTTTGATGGTTTCGATCATCTCCCGCTGTTTTTTCATTTCGTCGAAAAAAATCGACTCCACCACTTCCACGAGAACGGTGATCTTGTCAAGCCTTCCCTCTCGCTCCACCACAATCTGGTAATGGGGCTTGGTTCCCTCGATCTCAAAAAGGATATGTTCGATTTGTGAGGGGTAGACGTTGACCCCCTTGACGATCAGCATGTCATCGGTGCGGCCCATTACCCGCTCCATCCTGCGCAGGGTGCGGCCGCAGGGGCAAGGCTCCTCAATGATCCGGGTCAGGTCGCGGGTGCGGTAGCGGATGACCGGAAATGCTTCCTTGGTCAGGGTGGTGATCACCAGTTCGCCGATTTCTCCGGGCTTCACCGGTTCAAGGGTTTCGGGGTTGATGACCTCGTAGAGAAAATGGTCTTCGTTGAGATGCAGACCGTTGCATTCCTGGCATTCGCCTGCCACCCCTGGCCCCATGATCTCGGAGAGGCCGTAGTTGTCGGTGGCGATGATGCCCAGCTTGTTCTGGATCTCATGGCGCATGGCCTCGGACCAGGGCTCGCCGCCGAACAGCCCGTATTTGAGGGAAAGCGAGCTGGTGTTGATGCCCATTTCTTCCATGGTGTCGGCCAGCACCAAGGCATAACTCGGGGTGCAGATCAGAGCGGTGGTGCGAAAATCCTGCATGATCTGGATTTGTCGCTTGGTGTTGCCGCTGGAGATAGGGATCACCGAGGCGCCCACTCGTTCGGCCCCGTAATGCAGGCCGAAGCCGCCGGTGAACAGACCGTAGCCAAAAGCGATTTGGACTACGTCGTCGTTGGTGACCCCGGCACCGGTGAGCACCCGGGCCGTCAGCTCCGACCAGGTTTTGATGTCGTTTCTGGTGTAACCCACCACCGTGGCCTGGCCGGTGGTGCCGGAGGAGGAATGGACCCGAACCACATCCCGAAGCGGCACGGCGAACAGGCCATAGGGGTAGTTGTCCCGAAGGTCCTGCTTGGTGGTGAAGGGCAGTTTTGCAAGCTCGGAAAGCGCACGGAAGCCGTCCGGGTCCACCTTCAGCTCCTTGAACTTCTGGCGATAGAAAGGCACATGGGTTGCCACCCGGTAGAGGGTGGACTGGAGCCGCTCCAACTGGAGCTGTTCAAGATTCTCGCGGGAAATGCATTCTTTTTCCTGATCCCAGTACATAACCGCCTCCTAGTTTTCTTTTACATCCCGACCCAGATAGGCCCGCTGCACGTCCCGATTGGTCAGCAGGTCTTCCGAAGATCCTTCGAGAATGATCTTGCCGGTTTCCAGCACATAGCCGCGGTCCGCCACCCTGAGGGCGGCTTTGGCGTTTTGCTCGATGAGCAGCACGGTGTTTCCCGCCTCGCGCAGCCGGGTGATGATCTGGAAGATATTTTTGACAATGAGCGGCGCCAGCCCGGTGGAAGGTTCGTCCAGCATGAGCAGGGCCGGTTTGGCCATGAGCGCCCTCCCCATGGCCAGCATCTGCTGTTCGCCGCCAGAAAGGGTGCCGGCCAGCTGGTGGCGCCGTTCGCGCAGAACCGGGAAGAGATCGTAAATGTATTCAATCCCTTCCTGCAACTGTCTCTTGCCTTGGCGGTGCTGGACATAGGCGCCGAGGACCAGGTTCTCGCGTACGTTCATGGTGGCGAAGACCTGGCGGCCTTCCGGCACCAGGGAACAGCCGCGGAAAACGATTCCCTCGGGTTTGAGACGCTCAAGATTATCTCCTTTGAGCAGGATCTCCCCGGCGGTGGCCCGGATCAGGCCGGTGATCGCGGCCAGCAGGGTGGTTTTGCCCGCGCCGTTAGCGCCGATCAGGGTGACGATTTCGCCGGGGTTGACGTGCAGAGAGATGCGCTTCAGAACCCGTATTTTGCCGTAGCCTGCTTCCAGGTTTTTAATCTTCAGCATCGTCTTCTCCGAGGTAGATCCGAATGACCTCTTTATTATGCTGGATTTCTGAGGGTGTTCCTTCCGCGATTTTTTCGCCAAAGGAGAGCACCACGATCTCATGAGAGATATCCATGACCAGGGACATATCGTGCTCTACGAGTAAAACGGTGATGCCTTGCGCGTTGATCTTGGTGATCAAGCGGGCGACCTCGGCGGTTTCGTAAATGTTGAGTCCGGCCGCCGGTTCGTCCAGCAGGAGCAGCTCGGGCTCCATGGCCAGGGCTCGGGCTAATTCCACCGCCCGTTGCTGACCGAATGCGAGACTGGTGGCCTCAACCTCGGCCAGATCGGCGATATCGAGCAGTCCGAGCAACTCTAGGCATTTTTCCCGGATGGCTTTTTCTTCCTTCCGGGTCCAGAGCAGGGAGAGCATCCCGGAGAGAAATCCGGCCCGGCTCCGGCAGTGACGCCCGACCATTACGTTTTCAAGGGCAGTCATGCCAGGGTAGAGCTTGATATTTTGGTAGGTGCGGGCCACGCCCTGTCGGGCGATGCGGTAGGGCGCCAAGCCGTGGATGGGCTGGCCCTTGAAATGGATGACGCCGGAGCTTGGCGGCAAGGTGCCGGTGATCAGGTTGAAGAGTGTGGTCTTGCCCGCGCCGTTGGGGCCGATCACCGCCTTGATCATGCCCGGGCGTACGGAGAAACTCACGTCGCTCACTGCCTGTAAGCCACCGAAGCGGCGGTATAGGTTTTTGATATCAAGGAGCATCACTCACCCCGCCTGAATATGCGCTTGAATGTCGCTGACAAGGAAATGCCGAGAAGGCCCTGTGGGGCAAAGAGCATGATTACGATGAGGATACCCCCGAACACCGCATCGTCGTAGGAGCCGAACATACCCCGAAGGGACATGATGTTCAAGACCGCCCCCATGACCAAGGCGCCCCATAGATTTGCCATGCCGCCGATGGCGACAATGGCCACATAGCGCACCGACTTCATTATTCCGGCCTCGGAAGGACCGATACCGCCATTATAGTGGGTGAGAAATATTCCAGCGATTGAGGCCAGCACCGCGCTGATCACAAAGGTGTTCAGCTTGTAGCGGGCGGTATCGACGCCCATGGCGTTGGTGGCACCCTCGGCCCCGTGGATGGCGCGCAGCGCCCGGCCGACCCTGGAGTGGATCAGATTAACGAGCAGCCACATGACAAGGGCCACCATGCCCCAGGCAAGATAATAGTTGCTGACCCTGGAGTTGAAATCGCCGCTTACCGCAAGGCCCGGCAGGAGAGGGAATCCGGGTACCCCGGAGATACCGTCCGCCTCTCCGAAGAGGGGAAAAGCCAGTGCCAGCCGATAGACGATGATGCCGAACCCTAGGGTGGCCATGGCCAGATAATGCCCCTTGAGCTTGAGCACCGGAATGCCGATGGCGTAGGCCACGATAATGGTGGCCAGGATGGCGAAACCGCAGGCAGCCCAAGGCTGCATCTGGAGTGAGGCCACTCCGAGCATGTCTTGGCCCTGCACCAGCAGACCCAACTTATCGCAGAGGCCGAGCAGGAGGGTTTCCTTGAGGGGCATGAGGTCTTTTGTGGTGAGCATGGCGGAGAGATAACCGCCGATGGCGAAGAACCCGGCATGACCTAGGGAGATTTGCCCGGCATAGCCCATGAGCAGGCAGAGTCCGACGATCACCAGCGAGTAATAACCGGTCATGGTGAGCGGAGTCAGGTAAAAGGCGGTGTCTGTCCAGCGGGTAAGGAGCTGGACAACAATGACGGCCAGGATAAGCAGGATCAAGGGCAGGTGGCGTTTCATGACTAGAATTCCTTCAGGTCCGCAGCATCTTTGTTGCCAAACAGGCCATGGGGCCGAAGAAAAAGGATGGCCAGCAGGAGACTGATGGAGATGGCGTCCTGAAAGGCCAGCGGCACCACGCTGACGCTGAAGGATTCGATGATCCCGAGCAGGAGTCCGGCGGCAACCGCAGCCATGCTGCTGCCCAGCCCTCCGAGGATGGCCACGGTAAAGCCCTTGATCGCAAGGCCCGTGCCGACGTCGTACTGGGTGTAGGTGATGGGACTCATCACGCAGCCGGCCAGGGCGCCGATTCCGGCGGAAAGCATGAAGGAAAGGGTAACCATGTTTTTGGTGCTGATGCCGCACAGGGTGGCGGCCACCCGGTTTGAGGCGCAGGCCTGCATTTTTTTGCCCTGGAGGGTGTATTTGAAAAACAGGCTTAAGCCGAGAACCATGACGGTGCAGACCCCGATCACCCAGAGAACCTGGGGGGAAACCCGCGCTCCCAGCACCGGGACCGTGGTGATCTCGTTGCCGACAAAATAGGGCAGGGAACGCACCCCCTCGCCCCAGACGTGGAGGGCGGCCTCGCGGATCAGGATGGAGATGCCGATGGTGATGATGATCATCCGCAACACCGAGGGGCGATCCAGCCAGCGGATGAAAAGAATCTCCACCAGAGCGCCGATGAGCATCACCAGGATTACGGCCGCACCGATGGCCAGAGGCAGCGGCAGCCATTGGTACAGGGAGATAGAAATCATCCCGCCCAGCATCACGAACTCGCCCTGGGCGAAATTGATGATGCCGGTGGTGTTGTAAATGATATTGAAGCCGATACCCACGATGGCGTAGATGATGCCGTAGGTGATGCCGGCCAGCAGGTATTGGCTGAAAAGTTCCAGGGTCATTGGTCTACACATGTCAACGCCGTCGAGCCTGGGCGGCCGACGGCGTTGATTTTTGAATGTTGGTAAGCGTTGCTTACTTTTTGTACTCGACGAAGTCACCGCCCTTGACGGTGAGCATGGTCACCGAATCGAGGCCAAGACCATTGTGGTCGGTGGGCGAAAAGTTGAATACCCCGGCGGTGCCGACGAAGCCCTTCATGTTTTCGATGGCATCGCGCACCTTCTCCCGATTGGGACCGACCTGTTCGATGCCGCGGCAGAGAATCTTGAAGGCATCGTAGGCATGGCCGCCAAAGGTGCTGACCTCTTCCTTAAATTTCGTCTCGTAGTTTTTGGTGTAGCTGGTCAGCACTGCTTTTTGCGGATTTTTGTCCGCCAGTTTGTCGGCGATGAGGAGGCGACCGGCTGGAAAGATAACCCCTTCTGCAGCAGCGCCCGCTGCCTGGACATATTTGATGTTGCCGAAGCCGTGACTTTGGTAAATAGGCACGTTCCAGCCAGCTTGACGGATGTTCTTGAGCACGATAGCCTGGGCCGGTTCCACGGACCAGTTGATTACCGCCTGAATCTCTTTGTTGGCGGCCAGCTTGGCCACGATGGCGGAAAGGTCGGTGGCTTTGCTGTCATAGACTTCGGCGGCCAGAATATGGATGCCTGCCTCTTGGGCCTGTTTCTCGATCTGGCCCTTGCCTGCTTGGCCGAATCCGGTGTTGCTGGCTAGTACCGCAATCTTGCTGATCTTGCTAGCTTTCATATTTTCAAAGATCGCGTGGACCACATGGCTGTCTTTCTGTGGGGTCTTGAATACATATTTGGCTACGGGCTCTACGATTTGCTCGGCTGCGGCGCAGGAAAGGAGGAGGGTCTTGGCATCCTCGCAAATCTGCTTGATCTTGAGGGTTTCGCCGCTGGTGGAGGGGCCAATGATGGCGAAGACCTTTTCTTCTTCGATGAGCTGCTTGGCAAAGGAGATGGCCTTTTCCGGATTGCCGCCGGAATCTTTGATGACCAGTTCGATTTTGTTGCCATTAACGCCGCCCTTGGCATTAAGTTCTTCGGCCAGCATTTCCAGGGTCCGAGCCTCGGGCGCGCCCAGGAATGAAGCCGGCCCGGTGACCGCCAGGATGGCGCCAACCTTGATTGTTTCGGCGCAGGCCATGGAGACCGACAGGGCCAGAGAGGCTGCGAGCATGATGACAGTTGCAAATGATCGTTTCACCTTTTTCTCCTCATCAAAATGTATTGTGGATTTTCCCAACAGACGCGCTATGCGGCATCTGACCGTTTCCTTACAGAGCGTGGACCTCGTCATCACTCAACAAACGGCAGCCCGCTTTTTCGAATACTGCCACCGCCGCATCCTGGTCATCAAAACGGAACAAAAGCATGCCGGATTCACCGCTCTTCTTGGTGAAGGCGTACATGTATTCTACGTTGAGTCCGGCCTTACAAACCACTTGTAGGATACAGTCCAGAGCGCCGGGCTTGTCCGGCACCTCCACGACCAGCACCTCGGTAATGCCCACGGTAAAGCCGTTTTCCTTCAGAACCTGCTGGGCCTTGACAGTGTCGTTCACCACCAAGCGGAGGATGCCGAAATCAGCAGTATCCGCTAGAGACAGAGCCCGGATGTTGATGGCGTTTTCAGCTAAAGAGTGGCTGATATCGGCCAGTCGGCCAGACTTGTTTTCCAAAAAGATCGCAATCTGTTTTACCTTCATGCCGTGGTCCCCTCTCAGATTTTACGGTTGTCGATGACGCGTTTTGCCTTGCCTTCACTGCGCTGGATGGTCTTAGGCTCTACCAGTTTGATGGTGCAGGAGATGCCCAACAGATCCTTAATCTCATGTTGCAGTTTCTTGCTGAGTTTTTCCAGGGATTTGACCTCGTCGGAAAAAATTTCATCGCTCACCTCCACCTGAACCTCGATTTTGTCCAAGGAGCCTTCCCGTTCCACCACGATTTGATAGTGCGGCTCCACCCCTTCCACGCCCATAATCACCTCTTCTATTTGGGAGGGGAAGACGTTGACCCCGCGGATAATCAGCATGTCATCGGTGCGCCCGGTGATTTTGGGTATCCGGAAAAAAGTGCGGCCGCAGGTGCAGACGTCGGGGATCAGACGGGAGATGTCCTTGGTCCGGTAGCGGATAACAGGGAAAGCCTCTTTGGTGAGAGTGGTGAAGACCAGTTCGCCCGCTTCGCCCAACGCCAGGGGAGCAAAGGTGTCTGGATCGACGATCTCGGGCAGGAAATGATCCTCCATGATGTGCAAGCCCTTTTGTTCCTCGATGCATTCCGCAGCAACCCCGGGGCCCATGACCTCGGAGAGTCCGTAGATATCGATGGCTTTGATCTTGAGCCGGGCCTCGATCTCTTCGCGCATGGCTTCGCTCCAGGGCTCTGCCCCGAAAACCCCCACCCGCAGCTTGAGGGTGGCCGGATCGATGCCCTGGTCGGCCATGGCGTCGGCGATGTTCAGGGCGTAGGAGGGGGTGGAGAGCAAAACGGTGGAGCCGAAATCCTGCATGACCTGGATCTGGCGTCTGGTATTGCCCCCGGAGATGGGGATGACTGCGGCGCCCAGGTTTTCCGCGCCGTAATGGG
This sequence comes from Deltaproteobacteria bacterium, assembly GCA_026388695.1. Taxonomy (GTDB): domain Bacteria; phylum Desulfobacterota; class Desulfobulbia; order Desulfobulbales; family Desulfurivibrionaceae; genus Thiovibrio. Next base: position 38,057 of record JAPLJH010000068.1, read on the forward strand.
CGCCAAGGCCTCCGGTGAATAAGCCGTAGCCGTAAGCGTTATGCACGATGTCGCCGCTGTGCACACCGGCGGCGGATAAGGTGCGGGTCATCAACTCGGCCCACATCTCAATATCGCGCTTGGTATAGCCCACCACCGTGGGTTTGCCCGTGGTGCCGGAGGATGCATGGATGCGGACCACCTCTTCCATGGGCACGGTGAACAGCCCGAAGGGATAGTTCTTGCGCAGGTCTTCTTTGGTGGTGAAGGGCAGCAGCCGGATATCGGCCAGGGTCTGGATATCACCCGGCGTGACTCCGGCGTTTTCCATCTTTTTACGGTAATAAGGAACCGTGGCGTGGACCCGCGCCACCTGGGCCTTGAGCCGTTTCAGTTGCAGGGCCTCCAGGGCTTCGCGCGGCAGGGTTTCGTATTCCTCGTTCCAGATCATGTTCGTTTCCTTTAACTTCGTTTCTCTATCTAGGTTTACTGACCCGCCTTGCGTCCCTCATGGAAAGCCTTCAGGTTGACTTCAAGAATCTTGGTGGGCAAGCGTTTTTTGATTACCTCAAGCCAGGTTGCTTCGTCCACCGGCAGATAGCGGGAGAGCACCCCCACCAGCGCCACGTTCACCGCCTTGAGGTTGCCGACCTTGCGGGCGATGGCGAATGCGTCCATCGGGACAAGGACGATGCCTTGTTGGGTGATGGCATCCAAGCACTGGTCCGGATAGGGTATTTTGCCGGTCGCCACAATGGGCGGAGCGATCTTCTGGGTGTTGACGATCACGGTGCTTTTTTTGTTAAGGAAGGGCAGATAACGCACCGCTTCCATCATCTCGAAGGCCAGCATGATATCAACTGTGCCCGGTTCGATGAGTGGGGAATACACCTTTCCCCGGCCAAACCGCAGATGCGCCTCCACCGAACCGCCGCGCTGGGCCATGCCGTGAACTTCGCTTTTTTTGGCATCGAAGCCTGCGGCCAGAAGGGCATGGGCGGTGAGTTCGCTGGCCAGTAGGATGCCCTGACCTCCAACGCCGCAGAAATGGATATTTCCTTGCTCTTTCATTATTTTGCCTCCCCGGCGCTGATCGCTTCGAATTTGCACAGCGACAGGCACTGACCGCACCCGATGCAGGTGGCCTCGTTAATCAGGACATAGCCTTTCTGTTTTTCTTTTTTGCCCAAGGCTTTTGCCTCTTCCGGCAAGAGCGGAACCCAATTGATGGACGGACAGCCGAGGCGCAGGCACATCCCGCAGCCGGTGCAGTTTTTGATGATGCTCCGGAAGGGAGATTTGGGCCGTTTCTTTTCTTCGGGTGTCAAGACGCAGGGGAAACGGGTAATGACCACCGAGGGCTCGGGACGTTCGATCTCTTCCTTGAGCACCGCATAGGTTCCTTCGATATCATGGGGATCGACGGTGCGTACATATTTTACCCCGACGGCGCGGCAAAGCGCGGGAAAATCGATGGAATTGGCGGGTTCGCCCATGATGGTGGAGCCGGAGGCCGGGTTGGGTTGTTGGCCGGTCATGGCGGTGATCCGGTTGTCGAGGATGATCACCGTGGAATAGCTCTTGTTGTACACCGTGTTGATCAGGCTGTTGAGGCCAGAATGGATAAAGGTCGAGTCGCCGATCACGGCAACAACCTTGCCCAAACCCTCGTCTCCCAATGCCTTTGCCATGCCGTGGGCCATGCCGATGCTGGCACCCATGCAGACGCAGGCGTCCATGGCCGAAAGTGGCGGCAAGGCGCCCAAGGTGTAGCAACCGATATCGCCGGAAACAAAGACCTTGAGCCGGTTCAAATTGTAGAACAGGCCGCGATGCGGGCAGCCAGGGCACATGTTGGGCGGCCGTGGCGGCAGATCAACCGGCGCAAAGGTGGCACTGCCGGTATCGCCGGTGATTGCCTTGCGGACGACGGAGGGAGAAAGTTCGCCGATGGCCGGAATCTTCTCCTTGCCGATGCAGTCGATGCCCATGGCTTTAACCCGCATCTCGATGAACGGGTCGAGGTCCTCAACGATATAGAGGGTTTCCACCTGGCCGGCGAAATCGCGGATCATTTTTTCCGGCAAGGGGTTGATCATGCCCAGCTTCAAGAAAGAGGCATTAGGAAAGGCTTCTTTGGCGTAGAGGTAACTGGTGCCAGCCGCGATGATGCCCATGGTGCGGTCACCCATTTCGACGCGGTTTTCCGTCCAGGTCTCGGCAAAATCTGCCAGTTTTTGCTGGCGCGCGGCAATAGCGACCCTCCGCCCTCTGGCGTGGGCCGGCAGCATGACCATTTGGGCGGGGTTGCGCACAAGTCCCGGCGTGACGCTGGAGGTCTGGACCTCACCCGGGCTGACCACGCCCTTGACATGGGCGACCCTGGTGCAGCTTCGAAGCAGGACCGGGGTATCGAATTGCTCGCTGATCTGGTAGCCAAGTTTTAAAAATTCCTTGGCCTCGGCCGGGTCGGCCGGTTCCAGCATGGGCAGCTTGGCGGCGTAGGCGTAATTGCGGCTGTCCTGCTCGTTTTGGGAACTGTACATGGAAGGATCGTCCGCCACCACAATGACCAGACCGCCGCGTACCCCGGTGTAGGAGGCGGTGAAAAGTGGGTCGGCCGCCACGTTGAGGCCCACGTGTTTCATGGTGGACAAGGCCCGAACCCCGGCAAAGGAGGCGCCGATAGCAACCTCAAGGGCCACCTTTTCATTGGGGGCCCACTCGGTGTAAATCTCCTTGTAGTTGACCACGTTTTCCAGGATTTCGGTGGAGGGCGTGCCGGCGTAACCGGAGGCGACCCGGACGGATGCCTCATGCGCACCAAGGGCCAAAGCCTCGTTGCCGGAAAACCAAAGTTTTTCTGCATCAGGTTTTTTGGGGGTCACACTCTACTCCTCAATCCTAAAATGGGTTGTGCAAATATCAGCTGATAGTTCAAGGCTTGTTTTTTGGATAACAGGGGCTTTTTACCACGGATTCCCTCCTCCTTCAACGGTGTTGAGGAATCGTGTCGGGCCAATGGCTTGCGGCTGTTTGTCTGAAAAAAAATGGGGCAGCAAAAAACGCTGCCCCCGGTGTAACCTGTTCAGCCTTTTCGACTAGAACTTGTACTCAGCCTCCCAGTACGCCTCGGTGGCGTTGTTTTTCGGGGTGCTGTTGAATGCATCGCCAGGCGCGAGCAGAGCGCCATAGATCGAGAAGCTCAGGTTCTTGGTGTACTGATATTTGATGTTGGTCTGGTAGTAATCGCCAAAATCATCGCTCACCCCAGGATTGGTCTGATCAAAGGTGAGTTTGGAATAGGAAAGATCGATCGAGAGCTTGTCAAGGGGTTTGGCGCCAATACCAATGGTTACGATCTGGATGTTCGAGTAAGCCGCCTCAGCGGTATCCGTACCGAAAGCGTTGTAGCTGTAAACGTTGCTCAGCTTGTTGGCTGTTCCAAGATTCAGATATTTCCATGCCAGCAGGTCACCCCACTGCGGCCAGCCGCCGTAGAACACATCCCACTGCTCGCTTTTGTCGGTGGTGCTGCTCTTGTTGCCGCTCATGAAGGCATAGCCAAGGTAGGGGCGGGGCTGCCAGTCCAGATTTTTGAAGGTGTAACCAGCGTTGAGCTTGGTGCCCCATGCATCCTGTTTCAGAACTGCACCGGTGCCGTTTGCCATGCCCGCGTCACCCCTCTGGATTGCGCCTTCCAAGGAGTAGTCGATGCCGTTGGCCAGCTTGTCGGAGAGGCGCAGCCCGTACATCCAGATGTTTTTCTTGATCGCTTCGTCGTTCCGGTTCAGGGCATAAATTTCTTGCTGCATGCCGGTGATCGGACATTTCTTGTTGGTCAGGTAGAAACCGGACAGGGTCTGGTCGTCACCGGAGTTTCCGTTCGCGTTGTTGTACATGGTTTTTTCTTTGCTTTTCAGATACAGCCCGTCCAGCATGAGCTGGTCGGTGAGGTTCCAGCGCAGTTTGACGCCATCGAAATAGATGGAGGTGGAGGCATACTGGGACTGACCGTCAAGGATCACGAAGCCAGAACCATAGATGACGTCTTGACGGCCAAAGGTGCCCTCCACGGGGAGACCAAACATGCTTTTTACATTAATATTGGCATTATCGAGAAAGACCTTGTTGCTCTTGTTGTCCAGGGAGTCAGAAACACCTTCGCCCCAAGTCTGGTCGGTGAATTTAATGCGGGCGGTGACATCATCGGTGGCCTTGAAGTCGGCCCAGATGCTGCCCTTGGTCCGGAAGAGATCGGCATTATCGCTATCGACGTTGTTGTTGAAATCCCAAACGTTCTGGAGGTTATAGCCACGGAAGGTGACCTGGCCGCCCAAGGAAACCTTCTTGGTCCACTCGGCCATGTCAACGCCCTTTTTCACGGCGTCGCTAGTGCTGGCAACTTCCTTGCCCATCTCGGCATTCTTGGTTTTGAGAGCGGTGATTTCGTCTTTCATCACCTGCATCTGGGCGGTAAAAGCCTTACTCATGTCGGTCATCTGCTTTTCGAGATCAGCCACCCGGTCGTTGCTGTTACCTGCTCCGGCCAAGGCCAGGGTAGGAAGACAGATCAGAGTTGCCAGGGCCACGGTTGAAATCTTCTTGATCATTTTCTCCTCCATTTTCTTCCAGGAAAGTGAATAGTTGACAAAAAAACTGAGTGAGCATTCATTTTAACGAGAAAATTTTCTTACCATGAGAAAAAATAATTTGCAAAGAGTAAACACCACCGACTTGAAATCGACTGACATAATTTTCGAACTGAAAGGTGAGATGTTCGAGTCAATACGTATCAAAGCAGTCATTAAGATAGGGGGCAGATTTCCTTGGACACGGTCTGTCAACTAAGATATTTTCTCTGTGAGTTTTAGTGGCATTCTCCTTGGTTTTGTTTTTTGCCACACTGCGAATTGTACAACAAAAATTCAATTAAGACTTGTTATTTCAATATGTTATCAGTATAAAGTCTTTTGGTTGTGGTTTTGCAAGAGATTGATATAGTTTTGGAACTATCAACACTTAATAAATTAGGGTCATGACTAGAACAGCACTTTAAAAAGTGTGCTAACATCTAGTTATGACAATGAAAAACAGGTACGCAAAACGTTCAAAAATTTCAGAGCCCAAATTTCGGCAACTTGTAAGGCTTTTTGCGCTCAATCTGGAAGCC
>JAPLJH010000038.1 GCA_026388695.1 Deltaproteobacteria bacterium
CTTGCCGATGAGAAGATCAAAACCAACGTGACCCTGGTGTTTTCCGCCAGCCAGGCCCTGATGGCCGCCAAGGCCGGGGCCAGCTATGCGAGCCCCTTCGTCGGCCGACTGGACGACATCTCCCAGAACGGCATGGATCTAGTCAGCGACATCATGAACATCTACGACAACTACGGCTATGCCACCGAGGTGATTGTCGCCAGCATCCGCAATCCCAATCATGTGGTGGACGCGGCCCTGCTGGGCGCCCATATCGCCACGATCCCCTTCAAGGTCATCGCCCAGCTTGCCCGGCATCCGCTCACCGATCTCGGCATGGAACAATTTCTGGCCGACTGGGAAAAAAGGGCAAAAGCGTAGTATACTGTTGTTGCAGGCGCATCTGCCCGGAGACGAAAACATGGCGCAGACACGGAAACCATACAAATCCCGAACACGGATGACAGGACGATTCCTGGCCGTGCTGGTCTGCGCCTTTTTGCTGGCGCCGGATGCCGCCAAAGCGACGATCTACACCTTTGTCGATCAAAATGGCACCGTGCATTTCACCAACGTGCCCAACGATTCCCGCTACAAGCCGGGGGTGATCCGTCCACAGTTCCGAGGAGCCGCCAGCAGGCCAAACCGGGCCGGTGATCCGCGTCTTTATGAAGAGCATATCCAACGGGCGGCCAGCCGCTACGAGATGGACCCCCTGTTAATCAAGGCCGTGATCAAAACCGAGTCCAACTTCGACTGCCAGGCGATTTCCTCCAAGGGAGCCCAGGGCCTCATGCAGCTGATGCCGGGAACCGCCGCCGACCTAAATGTCTTTGACCCCTTTGACCCCCAGGAAAACATCTTTGGCGGCACCAATTACCTGCGCCAGATGATGGCCCGCTTCGGCGGCAACCTCAGACTGGCACTGGCCGCCTACAATGCCGGACCAGGCAAAGTTGAAGCCGCCCAGGGCATTCCCTTGATCCCGGAAACCCAGCAGTACGTGGCCAAGGTTATCCAGCATTACCGACAAATGACTGCGGCGGCGGCTCCTTCCTCCCGCTGGCTGGGAGCGGCCAATTAGCCCATGAGTCGACACGCGATCTTCACCATTCCCAATCTCCTCACCGGATACCGCTTTGCCGTGGCGCCGGTCCTCCTGTTTTTCCTCTATCCCGAACCCAGCGTTGGGGTCAGCCTGTTCGCCTTTTTTCTTTTTCTCACCGGGGCGCTTACCGATCTAGCGGACGGCTATTACGCCCGTAAACACAAGATCGAAACGGTGCTGGGCAAATTAATGGACCCGGTGGCGGACAAGGTGCTGGTCTGCGCGGCCCTGATCATGCTGATCCCCATGGACAAGCTCCCGGCCTGGCTGGTGTTCATCATCCTGGCCAGGGAGTTGGTAATCACCGGACTGCGTGGCGTGGCTGCCTCTTCGGGCATCGTCATCGCGGCCAGCGGCATGGGCAAACTGAAAAGCATCATGCAGTACACCGCGCTCTGCATCCTGATCTTCCCTCTGGGCGTCGTGCCCATCCCCTTCCTGCACGAACTGGGCAAGGGCATCCTCTATGTTTCTGCGGTGATGACGGTCTGGTCGGGGGTGGATTACTTCTACCGGTTCCAGAAGATTTTCCTGGGAACCAGTCACTGAAACAGAAGGGGCTTTAGGGCTTGACAGGGCTCGGCAAGGCCTCTATAGTGTTCGTCCGATGCTGCACCCCGACGGGCTGGCAGCATTGTAATTTTGCCGGAGTGGTGAAACTGGTAGACGCACGGGACTCAAAATCCCGCGGGGGCAACTCCATGTCGGTTCGATTCCGACCTCCGGCACCATATATGACAAGGGTTTTCAGGTTTTTACCTGAAAACCCTTTTTTTGTGCCGGGGGACGTGATAGACTTTTTTTGTGTCAGGAGAAAACCGGAAAATGCCACAAGTGCTTCCGGTTACAATCGACACCATGGGGGGGCAAAGACATGGCGGAGGAACAGGCGCAAAAAGTTTTCGTGAAAGAGGACAGCAGCGCCTTAATACGCTGCGAATCCTGCGGGCTGGTGGAAACAGTGCGCATGCAGGATCTTGCCTCCCTCGCCCCAGTGGTCCGAATCCGCTGCGCCTGCGCCGCTGTTTTTCCCGTACGGTTCGAGTACCGAAAGTTTTACCGCAAGGCCACTAATCTTGAAGGCTCCTACCATGTGCTCTTCGATGAGCGAGATATTCCCGACCTCTCCCTGGCCAAAAAAACCATAAACTGCCGAGTTGAAAATATCTCCATGCATGGCGCCGGGTTTACGGCCTTAGGCCGACACAGGATCGAGAAAGATGCCCGGATTATCCTGGGCTTTACCCTTGATAATCCCAAAAAAACCTGGATAGAAAAAACCGGGGTGGTGCAACTTGTCGAGGGCCCTTACCTGGGGCTGCGGTTTGACGAGCCAGCCAGCGCCGACAGAGAACTGGGCTTTTATTTGATGCCGTAGCCTGTTCCCCTGAAGACAAGGCCTTTTCGCTTTATTTCCTTATGCGCACCTGGCTTTCCCCCTATCACCTTGACCACTGCCAGGACCTCCCTCTGTGCCGAACCATGACCTGCTCATAACAAATGCCACGCTCCTGGCGAATCCAGCAGACGGACACTTGCAGGAGGATGCCTATCTCGCCGTGGCGGATGGCGCCATCGTCGGGATCGGCGCAATGGCCGACCTGCCCGCACGACCTGGGGCGGATCGGATCATTGACGCTGCGGGCAATCTACTCATGCCGGGGCTGGTCAACTGTCACGGCCATGGGGCCATGACCCTGTTTAGGGGGCTGGCCGATGATCTGCCGCTCATGACCTGGCTTACCGAGCATATCTTCCCGGTCGAGGCCCGGCTGGTCGATGCGGAGATGGTGTACTGGTGCAGCAAGCTTGCCGCAGCCGAGATGATTTTAGGGGGCACCACCACGGTGGCGGACGCCTATTTTCATGAGGATGCGGCGGCACAAGCCTTTTGTGACACCGGCCTGCGGGCGGTGGCGGCCCAGGGCATCATCGATTTCCCGGCGCCCGGCGTGCCGGACCCGACTAAAAATATTGCGGCGGCGGCGGATTTTCTTACTGCCTGGCAGGGGAAAAACCCCCTGCTCACCCCGGCCCTGTTCTGCCATTCCCCGTACACCTGTAGCCCAGACACCCTGCAACGGGCCAAAGCCCTGGCCCGCGAGGCAGGAAGCCTTTTTTTCATCCATCTCGCCGAAACCAGGGACGAGATCAAACAGATCAAAGAACAACACGGCTGCACCCCTGTGGAACTGCTCCATAGGCTTGGGCTGCTGGATGAAAACACGGTCTGCGTGCACTGTGTCTGGCTAGAAGCGAGGGATATTGAGCTGCTGCGGGAAACCGGGGCCAAGGTGGCAACCTGCCCGGAGAGCAACATGAAGCTCGGCTCGGGCATCGCCCCCCTGACGGAATTGCTCGCAGCCGGGGTGCCGGTGGGCTTGGGCACGGACGGCTGTGCCAGCAATAACGATCTGGATCTTTTTCAGGAGATGGCAAGCTGCGCCAGGCTGCACAAGGTTGCCGCCCACGAACCAACCCGCCTGCCCGCTGCCGCTGTGCTGGGCATGGCCACGGGCACAGGCGCCGGGGTGCTGGGTCTGGCCGGGCAGACCGGCCGCCTTGCTGTGGGCCTCAGGGCGGATTGCATCATCGTCGATCGCAGACAGCCGCACCTGACCCCCTTTCATAACCCGGAGACCCTGGTCTATGCGGGAAGAGGCAGCGATGTCGCCACCGTGCTCATCAACGGCAGGGTGGTCATGCAGGATCGGCGGCTTCTTTCCTTTGATCTGGGGAAAACCTTGGATGAAGTACGACGCTTGGCCAAACGGGTGAAGGCAGGGGGGTGAAAGGGTGAGTAGCTTGAAACAGAGCCCAAAATAGACTCAGATAACTGATCACGGGGGGTGCCAGAAACTGTGCTCCCAGAGTAAGCGGCCACAGGGTGCCGCAGATGCGCGAAAGAGGTCTACGAAGTGTGCTATTGCACACGAGCAGGCCGATGACAAAGCAGATGCGGTGCCCTGTGGCCGCTTACATTTTAGGCCGCCTTCCAGCCGTGAATCCCGACCAGCTTGACAAAGCAGACGCTTTCTACGGCGTTGGTGGTCACCACTCCCGCTTCTTTTCTGACCACCATGAGGGTCTGGCCTTCCTGATCGCCCACCGGCAGAACCATGACGCCTGGGTCGGCCAGCTGATCCACCAGGGGCTGCGGAATCTGCGGCCCGGCGGCGGTAACAATGATCGCCTCAAAAGGAGCATTGTCCGGCCAGCCCTCGGTGCCGTCCGCGACCTTACTCATGATGTTGTAGATCTGGAGCTGGTCAAAGGTCCTTCGGGCACGAGCCAGGAGGGGCTTGAGCCGTTCAACCGTATACACCCGTTCACAGAGCGCGGCGAGAATGGCGGACTGATAGCCGCAGCCGGTGCCGATCTCCAACACCTTCTCCTGCCCGGTGAGCTGGAGCAGCTGGGTCATCAGGGCCACCACATAGGGCTGGGAGATGGTCTGGCCATGACCGATGGGCAGGGGAAAATCGCCATAGGCCTGGGCGTGCAGGGCTCCGGCGACAAAAAGATGTCGAGGAACCGCCTCCATGGCGTGGAGCACCGCCTGGTCTTCAATGCCTCTGGGGAGCAGCTGCTCCTCAACCATCCGGGTCCGGAATTTTTCGTACTTGTTACTCCGCACGCGGCCCACTGTTGGTAACGCCGCTCTTCTTCAGCTCTTCTTCGTTATAGGCGCGATAGAGGCAGGTGGAAACCGTGTCCCCGGCAAAGGTGATGGTCACCACATCATAATTTTCCGAGCCCAGCTTTTCGCCGACATAGGGCGTTTTCCGCAGGAAGCTTTTTTTCACCTCACGATAGATCCAGATCTCGCCCTGCTCCCCCTTCTGTTTTTCATCCGGAGAGCCAAGAGTGGCAAGAACCTCCTGCTGGGTGAGGTTGGGGGTAATCAAACAGATATCCGAAGAAAGAACAAGCACAGGCACACGACAAAACGCGGGGGGAAGGCACATCTCATTTTTCTCTCCTCAAGGAAAAGGGGTTGACGCAAACGCACGGGCAGGGAAAGGTACCGCGATTCGCCGTATTTTGCAAGAAACCGTGCGCCGGGTTTTTGGGGGCCGGGCAAACTGCGGTTGCTTTTTTGCTACGGATACAGGAGAATGTCTTGACCATCTGTGAAGATATATAATAAAGTTGTAGTGTTATCCATACTTTTTTTCTTGGCGGACCAGCGGTTTGAGCGTCGGCGCCACTGTGCGAAGGGAGACCCACCATGCGTTGCCCGAAATGCGGCTATATCTCGTTTGACCGACAAAAATCCTGCGGCAAGTGCAGCAATGACCTAACGGCTGTGGCCGAACAGCTCCAAGGCACAGTGGGCAAGGCGGCATCCCCATTTTTCCTTGGCGCGATCCTTGGGAAACAAGAATCATACGCTGCCGAGCCTGGCCCTGCCCTGCACGAGGAAGAAGAGCCCCTTGACCTGGACGAGCTTGAGGCCGATGCTCCGCCAGCCGACGAGGACGAGCTCGATTTCGCCGGGACACCTCTGGACGAGGATGAGCTGGAAGACCAGGCCCTGCCTTCCCTTGGCCTCGAAGATATCGATGTTTCAGACCTGATGCCGCCACAGGAAGAGGACGAGGAAGAAGAGCTTGTGCTGCACCTGGGAAACGAGCAGAAAGAAACGATCTTGACCCAGGTTCCAGCCCAAGATGACGATGAACAGGAAGATTCTCTCTCGGGCATCGAGTTCTCCGGCTTTGATACCGACGAGACTCTGAACGTTGACGAGGAAAAAAGCCCCCTGGACGACCTGGACTATGAGGCGGCGGAACCCCAGAGCAATACGGAGGAAGATGAGATTATCGACCTCTCTTCTCTGATGAGTTTTGACGAGCCACCCGCAAAATCTGCGGACAGGGAAGAAGACCACGATATTTTAGAGCTTTCCCTTGGAGATGCGCCGGAGGATTTGCACCTAAGCATTGAAGATGACGAGAGTGCCACGCCCTCCCCCGATGCAGCCAAAAAACCTGCCGGCACCGTGGCCGACATCGCGGATCTCGGCCTGACTCTGGAAAACGATGACCAGTAAAGGCATAGACGCGTCCATGCCTGAAGAACCCGCCAGCCAGCCGCAATACGCCGGTTTTCTAGCCCGTGGGATAGCCATGGGTATCGACATTCTCCTGATCCACTTTCTCTATTTCGGCTGCCTGTGCGCGGTGGCTGCGACAGTATGGGGGTATTCCCCGCACTGGCTCGCCCTGATTCCCTCCCTCCTCTTCTGCCTGCTTCTGTTTCTGCTCACCTTTCCGCTATTTATCGCGGTCTATTTTCTGGCGCTGCATGGCTGGCAGGGGCAGACCCTGGGCAAGATGTTCATGGGCCTTAGAGTGGTGAGGACCGACGGCGGCGAGGTGACTCCGGGCCTCGCCTTTCTGCGCCTTATCGGCTTTGCTCTGTCGTGCCTGCCTTTGGGGCTTGGGCTTTTCTGGAGCATCATCGACCGGGAAAAATGCGCTTGGCACGATCATCTGGCCGCCACCCGGGTGGTTATGACCGCGTCCTCGTGAAATAGGTTGACAAGCAGGCCAGATTTCAATATATGATAGCTACTTTTTTGCCGGGATAGCTCAGTCGGTAGAGCATCGGACTGAAAATCCGAGTGTCCCTGGTTCGAATCCTGGTCCCGGCACCACAGTAC
>JAPLJH010000072.1 GCA_026388695.1 Deltaproteobacteria bacterium
CATGAAGAAGATCCAGACGCCGATGAGCAGGAGCATGGGGAACCAGGAGACCAGGACGGTGACGTACCAGGGCGACTCTTCCTTCTGTTTGACCAGGATATTGACCTTGGCCTTGCGCAGGATGGGGATAAGCTCTGAGTCGGCAGGAGGGGTGACGACCTTGAAATCCTTGCCGCCGCTGCCCTTGCCGGTAACCTCATCCGCCTGGATGTTCACCGAGGAAATCTGCCCGGATTCGACGCTGGTCAGGAAATCGCTGTAGCTCATTTCCACCACGGAGGTTTGCGGCTTGTTGAACAGGTTGAAAAGCAGGATCATGGTGAGGCCGATTACCAGCCACATGGACAAATTTTTATAAAAGCTGTTCAAGCAGAGCCTCCATTATTATTGGCAAATCGCAGGGGAAATCCGGCGAAGCGTGTCGCGCATTTGATGCTCAGTCGCATGGGGTGCAGATACAACCATGCGGAAATTAAGTGTTCCCACACCATAAGTCAGGCGCAGGAGAAAGTCCAGAGGGGTCAGCGCTGGACCTCTCTTTTTTGCACGACTCTTGAGCGATTATTCGAAATATTCCTGCACCGACTTGGGCTCCATGGATTCCTGCTGCATGGTGCCGATGGCCTTGACCATGGATTCTGCCCCGGCAATGGTGGTGGTGTAGGGCAGGTGGTAGTTCAGGGCCGCTCGGCGAATGGTATAGGCATCTTCCGTGGTCCTGGTGCCAAGGGAGGTGTTGACGATCCACTGGATCTGCTTGTCCTGAATCTTGTCGAGGATGTGCGGCCTGCCCTCGGAAACCTTGTGAACACTGGTGCAGGCAACGCCGTTTTCGGTAAGGATCTTGGCGGTGCCTGGGGTTGCCAGGATATTGAAGCCCAGGACGATCAGCTTTTTGGCAATGGGCACGATGGCGGGTTTGTCACTGTGCCGTACGCTCAACAAAACATTGCCTTCGGTGGGGATTTTCTGCCCTGCAGCCAGCTGCGATTTGGCAAAGGCCAGGCCCAGGCAGACATCCATGCCCATGACCTCGCCGGTGGATTTCATCTCCGGCCCCAGCAGGGTGTCCACGTTGTCAAAGCGATCAAAGGGGAAGACCGCTTCCTTGACCGCATAGTGCGCAACCACGACCTCTTCGGTGAGACCCAGCTCCGGCAAGGTCTTGCCCATCATGACCTTGGTGGCCAGCTTGGCAAGGGGCACCCCAGTTGCCTTGCTGACAAAGGGGACGGTTCGTGAGGCACGGGGGTTCACCTCAAGGATGTAGAGCATATTCTCCTTGACGGCAAACTGGATATTCATCAACCCTTTGACCTTGAGTTCGGTGGCCATGGCCCTGGTCGCATTCTTGATGGTCTCGATCATCTCCTTGGAAATGCTGTGCGGCGGCAGAACGCAGGCGGAGTCGCCGGAATGGATGCCCGCTTCCTCGATATGCTGCATGATCCCGCCGATGATGGTGTTTTCCCCGTCGGAGATGGCGTCCACATCGATCTCCACCGCATCCTTGAGGAATTTGTCGATCAGGATGGGCCGGTCTGGCGAAACATCAATGGCCGAATTCATGTAGGAGGCCAAGTCCCTTTCATTGTAGACGATCCGCATGGCCCGGCCGCCCAGGACGTATGAAGGGCGCACCACCACCGGATAGCCGATTCTCGCGGCAATAACCAGGGCTTCATCCGCGGTCTGGGCTGTGCCGTTTTCTGGCTGCAACAGGTTCAGCTTGTGCAGGAACTGTTGGAAGCGTTTGCGGTCTTCCGCCCGATCAATACTGTCGGGAGAGGTGCCGAGGATGGGCACCCCGGCCTTGGCCAGGGGCACGGCCAGGTTCAGGGGGGTCTGTCCGCCGAACTGAACGATAACGCCATCGGGCTTTTCTTTCTTAATGATATGCAACACGTCTTCCCGGGTCAGCGGCTCAAAGTACAGCTTGTCCGAGGTGTCGTAATCGGTGGAGACCGTTTCCGGGTTGGAGTTGACCATGATGGACTCAATGCCCATTTCCTTGAGGGCAAAAGCGGCATGGACGCAGCAGTAGTCGAATTCGATGCCTTGGCCGATGCGGTTGGGGCCGCCGCCTAGGATCATGACCTTGGGGCCGGTGGTTTCCCGGGCCTCGTCTTCTTTCTCGTAGGTGGAGTAATAGTAGGGGGTGTAGGCCTCGAACTCGGCGGCGCAGGTATCGACCAGCTTGTACACCGGTTGCACAGCAAGCTTTTCCCGCAGCTCCCAGACATCCTCTTCCGAGGTGCCGGTAAGATACGCGAGCTGGCGATCGGAGTAGCCGAGCTGTTTGACCTCCTGGAGGAAATCATGGTCCAGCCCGTTAAAGCCCTTTTCCCGGATGCGGGATTCCATTGCGACAATCTGTTTGAAGTTGTGCAAAAACCAGGGGTCGATGAAGGAGATTTCGTAGATCTTTTCAACGCTCATGCCACGGCGCAAGGCCTCGAACACCTGGAAATACCGTTTGGAGTTGGGTTTGCGCAGGCCGTTTTCAAGATCCTGCTGGGCCATGGTCTCCAGGTTGAATTTGGGGTCCGCGCCAAAGCCGCTCACGCCGATTTCCAGGGAGCGCATCCCTTTTTGGAAGGCCTCCTTGAAGGTGCGGCCAATGGCCATGGTCTCGCCCACCGATTTCATGGCCGTGGTAAGAAAGTCATCGGCCTCGGGGAATTTTTCAAAGGTGAAGCGGGGGATCTTGACCACGCAGTAATCAATGCTCGGCTCAAAGGCCGCCATGGTTTCCCGGGTGATGTCGTTCTGGAGCTCGTCCAGGGTGTAGCCCACGGCCAGTTTGGCGGCAATCTTGGCGATGGGGAAACCGGTTGCCTTGGAGGCCAGGGCGGAACTCCGGGAAACCCGGGGGTTCATCTCGATGATCATCAGCTCGCCGTCTTTTGGGTTCACGGCAAACTGGACGTTGGAGCCGCCGGTTTCCACGCCGATCTCCCGCATGATGGCGATGGAGGCATTGCGCATCTCCTGGTATTCCCGGTCGGTCAGGGTCTGGGCCGGGGCCACGGTGACGGAGTCTCCGGTGTGCACCCCCATGGCGTCAATGTTCTCGATGGAACAGATGATCACCACGTTGTCGGCCTTGTCGCGCATCACCTCAAGCTCATACTCCTTCCAGCCGAGCAGGCTCCGTTCCAGCATGACCTCGGAATTCATGCTCAGGTCGAGACCGGCCTTGCAGAAATCATCAAGTTCCTGGGAGTTGTAGGCGATGCCGCCGCCGGTGCCGCCCAGGGTAAAGCTGGGGCGGACAATAATGGGGAAGCCGATATGCTCGCTGGCGGCCTTGGTCTCTTCAATGGTGTGGATGATGACGCTTTCCGGAACCTTGAGGCCGATTTTGCGCATGGCATCCCGGAAGGAGTCGCGGCCTTCCGCTTTTTTGATGACCGCGATATTGGCGCCGAGCAACTCCACCCCGTATTTTTCCAGTACGCCCAACTCGGCGACCTTGATGGCGGTGTTGAGGGCGGTCTGGCCTCCCAGGGTGGGCAGGAGTGCGTCCGGGCGCTCCCGTTCGATGATCTTGGCGACCATCTCCGGGGTGATGGGCTCGATGTAGGTCCGGTCGGCAATCTCGGGGTCGGTCATGATGGTGGCCGGATTGGAATTGATGAGGATGACCTCATAGCCTTCCTCTTTCAGGGCCTTCACCGCCTGAGTGCCGGAATAGTCGAACTCGCAAGCCTGGCTGATGATGATGGGGCCGGAGCCGATAATCAGAATCTTTTTAATGTCGGTTCTTTTGGGCATCGGATTTCTTCCCTGCTTGTGGTTATGTCAATTTAGGAGCTGTTACGGAAGAATGAGTTCATTCCGTTACGGCTCTTTATGCCGTTTTTGAAACGGCTGAGTGGTCGTTACGCTGTCGGTTGCCGCTGTTGTTCCCGCTGCTAGGGCTGCATCATTTCGATGAATCTGTCAAAAAGATACAGCGAGTCATGCGGGCCAGGGGCGTTTTCCGGATGGTACTGCACGGAAAATATCGGGTACTTTTTGTGTCGCATGCCTTCGACACTGTTGTCGTTGAGATTGATGTGGGTCAGTTCGATATCCGCTGGATTCAGGGTGGTTGAGTCAACGCAGAATCCGTGATTTTGCGAGGTTATTTCAACCTTGCCGGTAAGGAGATCCTTAACCGGCTGGTTGGCGCCGCGGTGGCCGAATTTGAGTTTGTAGGTGGTGCCGCCATAGGCAAGCCCGAGCAGCTGGTTGCCCAAGCAGATGCCGAAGATGGGTGTTTTGCCGAAAAGCGCCTGGATGTTCTCGACAATCCCCGGAATGCCGGCCGGATCGCCGGGACCATTGGAAAGAAAGACCCCATCCGGCTTCATGGCCAGAATCGCATCGGCAGTGGTGGTGCAGGGGACAACCTGCACCGAGCAGTTTCGCTCTGTCAGAAGTCTGAGTTGATTGTATTTCAGCCCGAAATCATAGGCGACAACCTTGTATTTGCCTGGGGCTGCGGTGCTGAAATTGCTGCCGGGAGCGGGTCGATTGTCGCGCCAGCCATAGGGCTCGGCACAGGTCACTTCCCGGACCAGATCCCGCCCGACAAGACCGGGGGAATTCTTGGCCTTCTGGATGAGGGATTCTGGGTTAAGATCCTCGGTGGAGACAATGCCCTTTAAAGCCCCGGCCACCCGGATATGCCGGGTAAGAGCCCGGGTGTCGATGCCCTCGATGCCAAGAATGCCGTCTTTTTTCAGGAAATCGGCCAGCGTGCCGGTTGAGCGGAAGTTGCTGGGGATGGCATTGTATTCCTTGATGAGGAACGCCTCGACCTGCACCTTGTCCGATTCCATGTCCTCGGGGTTGACGCCGTAGTTGCCGATGAGGGGGTAGGTCATGGTGACGATCTGTCCCTTGTAGGACGGGTCGGTGAGCACCTCCTGGTAGCCGCTCATCCCGGTGTTGAATACGATCTCGCCGCTGGTCTCTCCGGAGCCGGTGAAGGATCTCCCTTCAAAAATAGTGCCGTCTTCAAGGGCGATAAGTGCTTTCATAGGAAGTCCCTAATCTCTTAAGTTGTCGAATGTACGCAAGATGATTGCGTTACGGAATGCAAATCTTCTTTAATGAGTGCGATCTGTTTTTGGGCCGACCCCTGTTGTCTGCCAGCGACCTTCAAGGCGCCTCGCCCTGCTACGGCATATTCTTCGGGTTTCTCAATAAAATAGAGCAGTCGGCTGGCGAGTTCCTGGGGGGTTTTTACGCAGAAGCCAGCGCCTTCCGCCTCCAGCAGCGCCTTGGCATCGGAAAAATCACCCATGTGGGGTCCATAAAAAACAGGCATTCCCCAGGCCGCTGCCTCTAAAACATTATGACCGCCGCGTTCCACCAGACTTCCGCCGCAGAAAACATAGGTGGCTATTGAGTAGAGGCCTGCCAGTTCCCCCATGGTGTCAACCAGAACCACTTCGGTGTTGCGGCCTTGTTCCTGAATCTGGCGTAGGCGCATGGTGGCGATCCCCTGATCTTCGAAGATCTTTTCAATTTCGGTTAGGCGCCGGAGATGCCGGGGGGCAATTATCCAGACAAGATCAGGGAGCCGTTGTTGCAGGGAACGAAACGCCTCGATCAGCATCGTCTCCTCGCCGGTATGGGTGCTGCCGGTGACCAGCACCGGTTGCTGGCGGTGGATATCCAGCATCTGTCGATAACGCTCCGCCAGATGCGGGTCTGCCTGGGTGATTGATTGGTCGTACTTGGCGTTGCCCAAAATTCGGATGTTGGCCGGATCTGCGCCCAAACCCCTGAACCGCTTGGCGTCACCGCCCTGGATAACGGAAATCTTGGTGAAACAGGAGAGTAAATCCGACATGAAGCCTTTTATCTTCCGGTAGCCGGCATACGAATTTTCAGAAAGGCGGCCGTTCAGTAAGAACAGCTTTGCGCCGTGATGTTGCGTTTGGCGGATGATGTTCGGCCACAGCTCTGTTTCCAGGCAGACATATATAGTAGGCCGGATCGTTTTCAGGGTCCGGTTGACAATACCGATGAGATCAAGTGGGGCAAAAAAACAGGGAACATCGTCTGGAAGCTGGTTTTCTGCCATGATCAGTCCTTGCCGATGTCCGGTGGAAACAACGATGGACGCCTCGGGCAACTGTTTTTTGATCTCGGAAATCAGCGCCTTGGCGACCTGCATTTCACCGACCGATGAAGCGTGCAGCCAGATGCGGACGGGCTTGTCTTCATCAAGTTGCACATCTTCCACATGGCCAAAGCGCTGCCGAAGACCCTGGCGATGTTTGCCCGAGAGACTGAGGTACACACAGGCAAAAGGAAAAATGACAATGAAAAGAAGCCAGCCGAAGAGTTGATACAGAATATATAACAAGGAGTAAGGTGCCCTTTCTGTGCGAGAAAATATGCTGATACCGACCTCAAGTAAAAATCAAAGTATTAAAACTGATCGCGGCTTTTTCGTCAA
>JAPLJH010000056.1 GCA_026388695.1 Deltaproteobacteria bacterium
CTGTGTGATCTGTGGCGGCAAAGGGTGTCGGGTGTGCAAACACACCGGCTGGCTTGAGATTTTAGGCGCCGGAATGATTGACCCGGAGGTTTTCAAAAAAGTTGGCTATGATCCGGAAGAGTACAGCGGCTTTGCCTTTGGTCTTGGTATCGAACGGATTGCTATGTTGAAGTACGGCATCACCGATATCCGGCTTTTCTACGAAAACGATCTACGTTTTCTTTCCCAGTTTTAGGCCCCTTTGCGGGCGACGACCAAAAGACACGATCCATGAAGTTTACGCTCAACTGGCTGCGCGAATATATTGACACGGACCTGGAGCCGGTGCAGATTGCCGATCACCTGACCATGCTTGGTCTTGAGGTGGACGCCTGTGTGCCGTGTTATCCCGAGTTGACCGGAGTCGTGGTCGCGAGAATCGAAGCGGTTCAGCCCCATCCCAACGCGGACAAGCTGGTGCTCTGTGACGTTAATGTGGGGCAGGAACTTAAGCGGGTGGTGTGCGGCGCTCCCAATGCGCGCGCCGGCCTGGTTACGGCTCTTGCCTTGCCCGGCGCGGTGTTGCCGGGAGGATTTACGATCAAACCGGCAAAGATTCGCGGGGAGGAATCCTGCGGTATGCTCTGTTCGGCCAAGGAGCTTGGGATTACCGAGGATCAGATCGGGATCATGGAGTTGGCTGCGGACCTCCAGCCAGGACAACCGCTCAGCCAGGCCTTGGGCCTGGTGGATACCATGATCGAGGTCGATCTTACCCCCAATAGGTCCGATTGCGCCAGTGTGCTGGGAATTGCCAGGGAAGTGGGTGGGGTGGTCGGAAAGCGGATCCGGCCGCCGGTGTTGGCACTCCCGGTGTTGAGCGGTGAAAATCTGCCCTTTAGCGTGGATGTGGGATCCGCCGCCGATTGCCCGCGCTATGCAGCCAGACTTATCAAAAACGCCAAGATCGGGCCTTCGCCCTGGTGGCTGCAACAGCGATTGCTGGCTGTGGGCATGCGGCCTATCAGCAACATCGTTGATATCACCAATTTTGTCATGCTGGAATACGGTCAGCCCCTGCACGCCTTTGATTTTAACAAGCTGACCGGGGGTAAAATCGTGGTCCGGCGGGCAAAGCCCGGCGAGAAGCTTGCCACCCTGGACGGGACCGAGCACCAGCTCGACAGCGAGATGCTGATGATCTGCGATGCAGCGAGACCGGTGGCCGTGGCCGGGATCATGGGCGGGGCCAATTCCGAGGTTGATGCAGAGACCCGCGATATTCTGTTAGAAAGTGCCTGTTTTGCCGCCATCGGCATCCGGCGCACCGCAGGCAAGCTCAATCTGAGCACCGAGGCGTCCTACCGTTTTGAACGGGGCGTTGATCCGCAAGGTGTGCCCTTGGCCATGGAGCGGGCTGTTCAGCTCATGGCAGCGCTGGCCGGTGGAGAGATTGTCGCGGGAGGCGTTGATTATCGTGAGGGGGTTGTTGCTCCGGCACCCATCGCCCTGCGGGGCAAAAGAACCCGCGCCTTGCTGGGCATGGATCTGACTCTGGACCGCATTGCCGCTGCCCTGACCGGCATTGAAATTGAAGTGGAAAAGATTGATGACGATACCCTGCGGGTGACGCCCCCGAGTTTCCGGGTGGACCTTGAGCGGGAGATTGACCTTATCGAAGAGGTCGCCCGGATCGTGGGCTATAACCTGCTGCCCACCACCCTGCCCATGGTGCCCATGATTTTTTCCGAGCCCGATGCCCTTCGGGAACTGCGGAAAAAGGTGGCCCAGACCCTTACCGCTCTTGGGTTTTATGAGGCGATCAATTACAGCTTTGTGACTCCGCAGCATTGTGATCTGCTGGGGTTGGCCGCGGATGATGCCAGACGGCAGACCGTGCATCTGTTGAATCCTCTGGCGGAAGATCAGAGTGTTTTGCGGACCACGTTGTTGCCAGGACTTCTTGAAAACCTGCGGCGTAATTTGAATCATCAGAGCCACGATGTCCGGCTTTTTGAAGTTGGCAAGGTTTTTCACCCCCAGGGGAGTGAGCAGCCTGCGGAACCTTTCCGACTGGGCGCGGTCATCTCCGGGCGTCGGAATCCGGGGACTCCCGTGCTCCATGCCGGGGAAACCCCGGTAGACATTTTCGATGTCAAAGGGGTTGTGACGCAACTTCTTGACAGTCTGCGGTTTGGTGCGGCAATCACCTGCCAGGCAGGCGTTGTCGGGCAGGAACTTCTTTTTGCCGAATCGGGCAGTGTTCTGGCCGTTATGGGGGAGGAGAAAATCCTGGGTTGGTGCGGGGCCTTTAACCAGAAAACGCTGAAGACCTTTGGCATCAAGCAGCAGGCCTTCTTCGTGGACCTTGATCTTGCCGCGCTCGGCGGTTTTACACCCCAGGCAGCGAGCTGTGCGGTGTTGCCCAAGTTTCCCTTTGTGAAATGGGACATGGCCCTCATCGTGCCGGAGGGAGTTGCCGCCGGGGAGATGCTTTCCGCCATTCATGGTTGCGGCGAAAAGTTTATCGAGCGGGCCGAGATCTTCGATGTGTTCCAGGGGAAGAACATTGAGGCTGGAAAAAAGAGTGTCGCAATTTCTATTACCTATCGGGCGCTTGATCGAACCCTGGATGACGAAACAGTTGGCAAGATTCACCAAAAAATTATCGAGATGATGATTTCCCGTTTTAACGGTCAGTTACGTGAGGCATAATAGATGAAACGATCCAACCTTACCAGAAAA
>JAPLJH010000004.1 GCA_026388695.1 Deltaproteobacteria bacterium
TTTCATAAAGGAGTGATCCCCTTTATGAAAAGATATGTTATATACCCGTTTCCAGGAAAGAGAGCAAGCCTTGTTGTGTGCATATGCAAATATCAAAATAGGTGCTTGCCCCAAGCGGTACAGCGATCAAGGAGTTTTGGCTATGGACGTAATCGAGCAACGCAGCCTTGCAAATAATATGACCTTAACCGTGTATGACCAGTCAAAAAAAATGGCTGGAGACCGGTGGCTGATCAAGATCATCTGCGAGGCGGAACTTCCGGTGAATGAGGAGTTTTTCTCCCGGATGTCGGAAACGGATCTTGCCTTGCAGGCAGAGGTTCGTGAGGTCATGGCAGGATCGGTAAAGTTTTCCGCCACCAAGGAAAGGACCTTTATTGCCGAGACCGAACGGGCGACGCTGGTGGAACGCATGGTGGCTGATATCTTGACCAACATGGTGGCTTACATGAACAAGCCGGAATTTCCGGAAAAGCTCTTTGCCCGCAAATATGAAGAGATTCGGTTGGCCTGCTCCACGGCCAGGCATTACCGGAGTCTGCCGGATGAAGACCGTGATGGGGACGACGATGTGGGCCCGGCGGATTTCTCCGCCTGTTTTAAGGATTGATGGACTCGTAAGGACTCAAACACCGCTCCATTCCGTCATTCCGGCGAAGGCCGGAATCCAGTCTTTTCGGACAGTTGCAGCAAGGCTGGACCCCGGCCTTCGCCGGGGTGACGAGCTTTTGAATGCATCAAAGACACTGGGAGCAGGGCGTCGAGGCAGGGCTGCCGTCCATGTTTTATTCTTGACAAACTTCCCTGATCACATAATATTCGGGACTTTAGATTGCCGGGAATCCGGGTTATTTTAGGTTTTTCTTGGTCTGTATCATCCGCGCTCTATCAATTTGCCAAAGTTCGCAAATGGCTTTGGCCGCTTTTCTTATACAAAGGAGAAACAATGAAAGTTCTGATCAGTGACAACCTGTCGCCCATTGGTGTTCAGATTCTCGAGGAGGCTGGGCTTGAGGTTGATGTGAAAACAGGCCTTTCCCCGGATGAGCTTAAAGCCATAATCCCTGAATACGATGGCCTGGTAATCCGCAGCGCCTCCAAGGTTACCGAGGAGATCATCGATGCGGCCGAGAAGCTGAAGGTCGTTGGTCGCGCTGGAATCGGCCTTGATAATGTCAATATCCCCGCGGCAAGCAAGAAGGGGATCATCGTTATGAACGCCCCGGACGGCAACGCCACCACCGCTGCGGAACACGCCATTGCCATGATGATGTCGCTGACCAGAAACATCCCCCAGGCCACTGCCTCCATGAAAGAAGGCAAGTGGGAGAAGAAGAAATTTTCCGGCCGGGAAGTAACCGGCAAAACCGTGGGTATTGTCGGCATCGGCCGGATCGGCAGCATCTTTGCCGATCGAGCCCAGGGCCTGAAGATGAAGGTTATCGCCTTTGATCCCCATATGCCCAAGGAACTGGTCGAGAAGATCGGCGTGGAGCTGGTGAGCCTCGATGAGCTGTGCAAGCGGGCCGATTTTATCTCGGTGCATGTGCCGCTCACCAAGGAGACCAAGCATCTGCTCTCCACCGAACAATTCAAGATGATGAAGAAAGAGTGTGTCTTCCTCGATTGTGCCCGCGGTGGGGTGGTTGATGAGGAGGCCTTGTATCATGCCCTGAAGGATGGGGAAATTCGCGGGGCAGGGCTGGATGTTTTCGAGGTGGAGCCCACCACCAAGGAAAATTGCAAGTTGTTGAGCTTGGATAATTTTGTTTGCACCCCGCATCTGGGCGCTTCCACGGCGGAGG
Organism: Deltaproteobacteria bacterium; assembly: GCA_026388695.1. Taxonomy (GTDB): domain Bacteria; phylum Desulfobacterota; class Desulfobulbia; order Desulfobulbales; family Desulfurivibrionaceae; genus Thiovibrio. The sequence goes on from JAPLJH010000004.1 coordinate 1,806, forward strand.
CCCAGGAAAATGTCGCCGTTGCCATTGCCGAACAGATGGCGGACTATCTGCTCCGCGGCACCATTACCAATGCGGTCAACGTGCCTTCCGTGAGCGCCGAGGTTCTTTCCCAAGTCGGCCCCTATATCACCTTGGCCGAGATGCTTGGTTCTTTTCACATGCAGATCGCTAAGGGCGGAGTAGAGGACGTCACCCTCGAGTTTTGCGGCGATCTCTCCGAGATGATCACCAGCCCGATCACCGTTGCCTTCCTGAAAGGGTTGTTTACCCCGATCTTGAAAGACGCAGTAAATTACGTAAACGCGCCGATCATCGCCCAGGAGCGGGGCATTCGGGTGGTTGAGGCAAAAACCAGCAAGAGCGACGATTTTCTCAACCTGGTTACCATCCGGGTAAAAACCACCGAGGGCGAAAATGTCTTGGCCGGAACGGTGTTCGGTAAGAACGAGCCGCGTCTGGTACGCCTCAACGGTTTCCGTATGGAAGCCCTGCCTGCCGGACCGATGCTTTTTGTGCAGAACAACGATGTTCCTGGGGTGATTGGCCTGCTTGGCACCACACTGGGCAACGACGGGGTGAACATCGATAGAATGACCGTCGGCAAGCAGCGGGAAGGGGATTTGAGCCTCAATGTGATTTTGCTGAACACCGATGGCCTGGTTCCCAAATCTTTGCTGGACAAGGTTCGTTCGCTGCCGAACATCAATGAAGCCATGGTTCTTGAGTTGCCTGAGTTGGTGAGCGCCTAGGGTTTTTTGTTTTCTCCTTCTGCCCATTGGGATAGCCCATGACCGAAAACGAGAAAAACGAAAAAGAGTGCCCGGAGGGATATATCCGGCAAGGCTGCACCTGCGTGCTGCCGGAGGTAACTTTTACCACCCTGATTATGTCGTTGAATACCTCGGCGCTCTTTCATCTGGGTGAGATGCAGGATCCGGAAACCGGCCAGACCGGCAACGATCTTGTCCTGGCCAAGCATACCATCAGCACCTTGCAGTTGCTGAAGGACAAAACCAAGGGGAACTTGATCGACAAGGAGGAGGAACTTCTTGGTCATGTGCTTGCCGACTTGAAGATGCGGTATGTGAAGGCCAGCGGCTGACCTCTTTCGCGCACTTGAATAATTATGATCGCCTGGTTTTCAATCTGTTGAAATCAGGCGATTTTCTTTTGTGCCTTTGGACGTAGGGGTAATGAACATTTGCTGAACAAAGAAACTGGCAGCCCAAGGGAGCTTATCTGTGAGGCGCCGGCAAAAATAAATCTTTATCTTGCCATCAAGGGCAAACGGGCGGATGGGTTCCATGACCTTGAAACTCGGATGGTCAAAATCACTCTGGCGGATCGTCTGCATCTTGTTAGACGGGATTCCGGGATCACGGTGCATTGCCCGGAAAGTAACCTGCCCACCGACGAAGGCAATCTTGTCCATCGGGCTGCGAAAAGTTTTTTCACGGCCCTGGGCACAGGGGGGGGCGTTGATATTGTCCTTGAGAAAAAAGTGCCGATTGCCGCAGGTCTGGGAGGGGGAAGCAGTGATGCTGGCGCGGTATTGCGGGGGCTGAACACGCTTTATGGTTTCCCGTTCTCCTCCGGGCAGCTTGTGGATATGGCGCGGCCCTTGGGCGCCGACGTGCCTTTTTTTGTCGATGACTGCACCGCTGCTTGGGCCACTGGGATTGGCGACGAAATCCATGCCGAGGATATTTCCCCTTCCGGCTGGATCGTTTTGGTAAACCCTGGATTTCCCGTGTCCACCAAGTGGGTGTATGAGAATTTTACGTTGACAACGGGTGGCAATCCATATATCTTAGGCCGCGACTTCGTGCATGGTAAATATGCATGTGCTGGGCCGGGGAATCTTCCTTTATATAACGAGTTAGAGTCCGTGACCATCCGAAAATATCCGGAGCTCGGCCGCATCAAAGATGAGCTTCTGGCTGATGGTGCCCACGGGGCATTGATGTCCGGCAGCGGCCCAACAGTGTTTGGTCTTTTTGAGGACGAGGTGCTGGCGCAAAAGAGTGTTACTCGATTCGCCCAGCAGTTCCCCCGGAATGCCTTTCTTGCCCGACCACTGAGCACATAGGCAAAGCTTTAAGGCATTGGGGCGTCGTCAAGCGGTAAGACATCAGCCTTTGACGCTGACATTCGCAGGTTCGAATCCTGCCGCCCCAGCCATTTCATATCCATTGGCGCGCA
>JAPLJH010000012.1 GCA_026388695.1 Deltaproteobacteria bacterium
CCCTGGACCACGGGCTCCAAGGACCGGAGGCGAGAAAAAAAGCGGGCAAACCGGAACAGGGCAGTCTTACGCTGCAAGCGCGGGCCGATGAAAACAATGTCTACATTATCATTGAAGACGACGGCATGGGCATCGATCCGCAAAAAATGAAGGAAGTTGCCATGAACAAGGGGTTCATGGCCGCTGAAGAGCTGGAGTGTTTGAGTGATCGGGAGCTGATCAATCTCGTTTTCAAGCCAGGGTTCAGTTCCGCCGAAAAAGTCAGCGAGGTCTCAGGTCGCGGGGTGGGCATGGACGTGGTCATGTCCGGACTCAAGGAATGCCACGGCACCATCCAGCTCGATTCCATCGTGGGCAAAGGCACCACGGTTTCCCTTACTGTGCCGCTCACCAAAACCCTGGTCACCAAAGAGGCCATGCTCGCACAATCCGGCGAAGAGACCTATGCCATCCCCTCCGATGAGGTCACCACGGTCATCGAAACCGAAAACATCATCCCGCTTCTTGCGGAAAACCACTGCATCGCATATGATGGCGCGATTCTGCGGCTTATTGAGCTCAACACCTTCTTTTACCCGAAAGCCTCCTCGACCCTGGCTGACCTGCACAGTAAAGTTGTTGTGATCTGCAAGCTCCATGGAATCGGCCTGCTGGTAGACCGGATATTGTCCCATCAGAAAATCGTGGCCAAAGAGTTTGGCGACGGATACAAAAAACTGCAAAAAGTCAATGGGATCTGCGGATACACCATCATGGGCAACGACGATATTATCCTGATTACCGATATCAAGGAAATTGCCGAACATGCCGCATAGCATATCTATTCCCCCCCAAGGCGCACCCGAGGATTCCCCCTGAAATTCCACCGCTGCAAGGTTGCCCGCACATGAATACCGTACTGATTGTTGACGATGAGCCCAACTACCTGATAGTCCTCTCCGAACTGCTCCGCGAAGAGGGCTTAGGAATCTTTACCGCCGGAAACGGGGAAGAAGCCCTCAAGGTCCTGAATGAAACCGACATCGACCTGATAATCACCGATATGCGTATGCCGGGGCTTGATGGCCTGGGACTGCTTAAGGCGGCAAAGGCTCTCAACCCGGATCTGCCCGTGATTATGGTCACCGCCTTCGGCGAGGTGGAAATGGCCGTAGCCGCCATGAAAGCCGGGGCCTTCAACTATCTCACCAAGCCCTTCAACAATGACGAGCTGGTGCTGAACACCGCCAAGGCCCTGGAGCATTACGCCGTGCTCCGCGAAAACATGCGGCTCAGGGAGGAAATGCGCTCCCGCACCTCTTTTTCCAGCATGGTCGGCAAGAACCAGAAGATGCAGGCCATCTTCAACCTCATCGAAAAGGTGGCCCCGACCTCAACCTCGGTCCTGATCACAGGCGAATCCGGCACCGGCAAGGAGCTGGTAGCCAGAGCCATCCACTGCAATAGCCCCCGGGAAAAAGCCCCGTTCATTTCCCTCAACTGCGCGGGGCTTCCGGAAAATCTCCTGGAAAGCGAGCTCTTTGGCCATGAGAAAGGGGCTTTTACCGGAGCCATCGCCCTGCGCAAAGGAAGGTTTGAACTGGCCGACACCGGCAGCCTGTTTCTCGACGAGGTCGGCGAGATGGCCATGCCGCTTCAGGCCAAATTGCTGCGCGTGCTCCAGGAACGCAACTTCGAGCGAGTCGGAGGTAGCCAGACTTTGCGGGTTGATGTCCGAATCATCGCCGCGACCAACCGTGATCTCAAGGATGAGGTGGACAAAGGCCATTTCCGGGAAGATCTCTATTACCGGCTCAATGTGCTCCACATCCACCTCCCTCCCCTGCGGGAGCGCACCGATGATATCCCCATGCTGGTCGCCCATTTTGTCCGCAAATACGCCGAGCAGCTGAACAAGCCCAAGCTGGAGATTGCCACGGAAACCGTGCGGTTTCTCATGACCCTGCCTTGGGAAGGTAATATCCGGGAGCTGGAAAACACCATCGAACGGGCGGCCATTCTCTGCACCAGAAACCTGATCCGCCCGGAAGACGTCCAGCCCGAGACCATGACCGGCAAGGAGCCCTTACAGTGGCTGAATGGCTTTGACCTGGAACATGCGATCCCGGCCAACACTCCCCTGCCCGATGTGCTTGACGGCATTGAAAAGAAAATGGTCATCTCGGCTCTAACCAAGGCGAACTATGTCCAGACAAAAGCGGCGGACGCCTTGGGGATCACCAAGAGCCTGCTCCAGTACAAGATGAAGAAACACGGCCAGCCATGAGCTTTTCCTGCAAAAACTACGACTACAATGACGACAAGTGCCTGATGCTCAAGCAGGACTGTATTCCCGGTCGCCCTGGGTGTGTGCTTGAAGGCCGGGTAGCTTTGAGCGAAGCGCTCATTGACCGGATCAAGGAGCTGAAGCAGAAAAAGTCCTCCGGCAAAACAGACAAGAAATAAGCTGCCCCATGAAAGACGAAACCAGGGTGGCGGTGGTCGGTTGTGGCCCGGCCGGCCTCATGGCCGCCACCGTCTTAAGCCAAGCAGGCCTGTCTGTGGATATCTTCGACACCAAGGCCTCGGCTGGCTGTAAATTCCTGGTTGCCGGTCGCGGCGGACTGAATCTCACCCATGCGGAACAGGCCGAGGATTTTGCCGCCCGCTATGGGAACAACGCCGAAATCTTCCGCAAGATTCTGGCCGATTTCTCGCCGGACGATCTGCGCGCCTGGTTGCGCGGACTTGGGGTGGAAACCTTTGTCGGCACCAGCGGCCGGGTCTTCCCCAAAGACGCCACTGCCCACGATATTCTGAAAATTTGGCTTGAGACCTTGGCCAAGCGCGGGGTTGCCTTCCACTACCGGCACCGCTGGCAGGGGTTTGCCCAGACAGGCAGCCCGCTCTTTCTTACCGAGACCGGCGAGACCCTCGAATTCCCGGTCAAGGCCTTACTTCTTGCCCTGGGCGGGGCAAGCTGGCCCCAAACCGGCTCCGATGGAAGCTGGACCGCGTTCCTCGCCGCCAAAGGCGTCCTTCTTGAGCCATTCCGCCCGGCAAACTGCGGGGTCGAGGTGGCGTGGTCCGAACATTTCCGAACCCGTTTCAGCGGCAAACCCCTCAAAAACCTGCTCCTCCGTTGCGGCGACCGGCAAGCCATAGGCGATGTGGTGGTGACCGCCCATGGCCTGGAAGGAGGGCCGGTCTATGCTTTGAGCGCCACCATCCGCGACATACTGGAAAAAGGCAGCCCAGTTCCACTTTTCCTCGATCTCAAACGCGATCTTTCGCTGGAACGCCTTCAAGAAAAGCTTAAGCACCCACGCGGCAAGGAAAGTCTCGCCAATTTCCTCCGCAAGGCCATCCACCTCACCGGGCCAGCCTATTCGCTGCTCCACGAAATCTGCTCCCCGGAAAACCTGCAACACCCCGTGATTCTTGCCGAACGCATCAAAAATCTTCTCGTCTCTGTCATCAACACCCGACCTCTAACCGAAGCAATTTCCTCCGCCGGGGGCGTTACCTTTCCGGAGGTGGACACGAATCTCATGCTCCGTAAAATGCCGGGGGTATTTGTGGCCGGAGAAATGCTGGATTGGGAAGCGCCAACCGGCGGCTACCTGTTGCAAGGTGCCTTCAGCACCGGATACCAGGCCGCCCACGGCCTCCTGAAATGGCTGGGCCACACCCCCAGCCCACAACCGCTCTCTCCCAACAGCTGACAGGCATTGGCTTTTGCCGCCTGTGGATTCCCCCAGCTTTCCCCGCAAAATACCTCCCCGGATCATTTCTCCGCTTGCAATCAAAATAAATTTATCGGACAATCCATCCTGTTAAAATCCGATGCCGTTGTGGTATAAAGAAACACTGGGCAGTGCATAATTCTGCCAACCCCACAAAAAATATTTTTTACACGGAACCTCGCCATGAAGATCACCATCACCTACTGCACACAATGAAACTATCTGCCACGGGCTTCCAGGCTGGAAGCCGCGCTGAAGAAACAATTCTCCGCCGAGGTTGAGCTTATCCCTGGTTCAAACGGCATCTACGATATCATGGCCGATGGCCGCCTGGTCTTTTCAAAACATGCTGCCGGTCGTTTTGCCGAGCCCGAAGAAATCATCAGCCTCATCCAGAGCCACGGGTAAGCCAAAGGCCTCTCTGACGACAATGACCACACCACCGGAAACAGCCGCGACCCTTACCCTCCTGGATGCACCTGACGCCCAGGAGGCCAACGACCACAGCTGGCAACTCACCGATAACACCACCTATACCCTGGGGCGGGTGGCCAACACCGATATCACCCTGCCCTACTCCTGGGTATCGCGAAAACACGCCATGATCCAAAGAGAAGAAAATGGCCAGTTCAATCTCCTCGATCTGGGAAGCTCCAACGGCACCTTTCTCAATGGCCGAAAAATCCATACGCCCATCACCCTGCAAAACGGGGACTGCATCGGCATCGGCAGCACCCGTCTTCTGTTCCACCAGAATACGCCCCCAACCCGGCCATCGGCGACAACCGGCGCGGACCTCGACGAAATGACCGTAGCCTTTGTGCAAAAACAGATCATCACCATCCTGATCTGCGATATCCACGACTTTACCAAACTGTCCGAAACCATGGGGGACCAGTGGGTTTCCCAGCTCCTTCAGCACTGGACCGGAGGAGTGAGCAAGCTGGTGCACAAACACGAGGGAATTGTCGATAAATTCATCGGCGACGCAGTCATGGCCCTGTGGGCAGGGCCAAATCTACGGAACAACATCCACCAGGCCCTAAAAACCGCCATCGCCATCAGCGCATTCACCAGCAATCTCAGCAAGAAGGTTCCGGATCTCCCGTGGCCTTTGCAGATCGGGGCGGCCCTCAACACCGGCGAAGCCATGCTTGGCAACCTTGCCCAAGACGGGCAGAGCAACTATACCGTGATCGGGGACGTGGTCAACGTGGCGTTTCGTCTGGAAAACATGACCAGCCGCCAAGAAGATCTGGATCTTGTGATGGGCTGCGATGCCGCCGTACATCTCGTTGAACCTGAGACTTTTTTCAAAAAATATTCATTCCGGGTGAAGGGGAAACAGGAGGCCGTTGAGGCCTATGGTTGCAATTTCTCCCAGCTTTCAACCTATCTCAGAAAAAATGCCGGGCTTCCCGGTGCCCTGTAAGCAACGCCGCCCCGCCCGAGCTAGCTTTCTGCTATACTGCACCAGCAAAAAAATCTGGAGAATCTGAAAAACCCATGATCCCCGAAGCCAAAAAATTTATCCGTATTGTCACTGATTATCTCCTGGCGCAAGACCGGACAATCGATTTCAACATCTACACCAAGCCGCCCAACAGCAATAGACCCATCCTGCTGATCGCGGCCAACACCAATATTGCCGACATCAAGGCCACCCTTGCCAAAAAAAGCCACGGACCGCTCTTCATCACCCAGGAGTCTTCCAAGAAATTTGAAAATTTCATGGAGGACTCACTGGACTCCATTATCAGGAATACCGCCATTCCCCTTGAGCAAAAATCCTCGGTTGTGCATGCCTGCGCCAAAAACATCATCCGCGATGTGTTCGATGATCCCCGGAGCGGCAAAAACATCTCCCGCGCCAAAACCATCACCAGCAACCTAATCGAACTTACCCTGGCGGACACCCAGTCCATCCGCCACCTGCTTCGTCTGGGCTCCCACGACTATTACACCTTTTCCCACTGCGTCAATGTCGCGGTATTCGGTATTGGCCTTTGGTTGATGATCAGCAAGGGAGATGATACGGAACTCCACGATTTTGCCCTGGGCTGTATCCTGCACGATGTGGGAAAAAGCCAGATCGTAGACAGTATCCTGAACAAACCGGGGAAACTCGACTACGAGGAATTTGAAATCATCAAAAAACATCCCGGCCAGGGCCACTGGCTCATGGCCAAGCATGCCTCCGAAATCACCTTGGATGTGATCATGCACCACCACGAAAAAATCAACGGTCAGGGCTATCCCCACGGACTCAAAGGCGACCAGATTTCCGACAACGCCAAAATCGCCACGATTGCAGATGTGTACGACGCCCTGACCACCCACCGTTCATATGCCGGAGCGCGAAGGCCCCTCAGCGCCCTGACCCTGATGAAGGAAGAGATGACCGGCCACTTTGAGCAGAAACGATTTGAAGATTTCATCCTGTTCTTAGGAGGGAGGTCGGCCTAAAGCCGCCACTTTCCTCCACATCCACGCGACAAGGAGCAACGTAGCATGTGGTCATCAAAAGACGTGTATTATATCTCGGACAGCACCGGAATTCTGGCAACCAACCTGGGCCAAGCCCTGATCTGCCAGTTTCCGGAAATCAATTTTCACGAAGAAAAATTTCCCTTTGTCCTCAACCAAGAAGAAGCGAAAAAGATCCTGGACTATATCCTGAAAAAATCCACCGGTAGACGGCCCCTGATTTTCAGCACCATCATGACCAAGGATATCCGTGCTGTTTTCGATTCCCCCGAGGTCGAATTTTTTGACGCCTTTGAGATATTCATGACCCGACTGGAAGGCTGCCTGGAAGCAAAAGCTCTGGGCGTTCCCGGTTTTTCCCGGCATATCGACAACCTGACCATGGCCAAGCGGGTCGAGGCCATCCACTACTGCCTAGAACATGACGACGGGGTCAACACCCATGAACTGGACGAGGCCGAGGTCATCCTGCTGGGGGTTTCCCGCTCGGGCAAGACCCCGGTCAGCGTGTATCTGGCAACGCAGATGGGATTGAAATCGGCGAATTTCCCCCTCACCGCCGAATATCTCACGGAATACACCCTGCCGGAGGAGATAATCAGAAACAGGAAACGCGCCATCGGCCTGACCACCACCCCGGAGGTGCTCCACAATGTCCGGGAAAAACGGTACGCGGACAGCAACTATGCCAAACGCTCCACCTGTAGCGAAGAGATCCAGACGGCCGAAACCATCTTTCACAACCACCAGATTCCCATTGTCTCCACGGCAGGCAAATCCATCGAGGAGGTCGCCACCCAGGTTTCCCAGGAGTTGGGCCTCTCAAGAAAACCTACCTCATTGAATGAACGCTCCTGATATTACTGCGGCAAACCTGCCTCTGGATATGTTTTTCCCATGAGTCATTTTTTCATATGCCGCCCAACCAGGCATCATGGTATGGTGCGCTGAACAATAAGAGTTTTTCAACCTGCCTGGCCAGCCGGTTAGCCTACACTACCAACCATCCGAGGTTTTTTCTTGGTGCCATTTTTTTTCACCATATTCCTGCTGCTATTGGGCTGCCTCCTGCCGGATAACGCTCTGGCCTTTCAGCCCCATGCCTATTCCGGGCTGTACATCCATCAGCTCGCCCACTTTTTCCTGATTGTCTCCCTTTTCTTTTTTGTGATCAAAGCCCGCCAGGCCCACCTCACTTCTCTCAGAGGCTGGCGATACATCATCGCCGGAACCTGGCTCCTCATGCTCTGGAGCGCCGCCACCATGGTGGGCCATTTTCTTGACCTGTACATGGGTGCAGACGCGCTGTTCCTGCCACCCGGAGCAACCATCCCCCTGCTTCGCCTCGCTGGCTGGCAAGAGGCCCTGTACTATATTCTAAAACTCGATCACCTCATCGCCGTGCCAGCCATGTTTCTTTTTTATCGGGGCCTCAAATTGCTCCGGGAAGGCCAAACAACGCCATCTTTTCCTGGACGAGACCACCCATGATCACCATCTCCATGCTCCCGGTCTGGCTCCTTGATTTCGGCGGTGCCGTGGCCCTGATCATTCTTTCCTGGCTATGCCTCAAACATGCCCAAGCCCTGGCCCGTGCCGACAGGGAAAGCCCCTTGGCTATCTTTCTCCTCTGGTTCTGCGGAGCGCTTTTCGCCCTTGCTTTGTCGCGCTCCAGCGGGCACATCACCAAACACCTTCTCACCTTGTCCGGCAGGGAAGACCTCTGGTTGCTACTGTCCCCGTTCAGCGGCTCGATCAACAGCATGACCTTCATTGTCATCGCCTCGGTGACGCTTTTTTTCAACCGGATCGAAACCATCATGGACCGAATGGTGCGGGACCGCGAGAAGATCGAAAAAAACAGCCAAGATCTCTTCCGCCTGAACAAAGACATTGAAGCAGTCATCGCGGAGCGGACCAGAGCAAGTATCGCCCTGCGCATCGCCCATGAGGTACGCAACCCGGTCACCATTATCGGCGGCATGGTGCGCCGACTCCTCAACGCCTACCCGGCTGAAGAAGAAGGCCGGTTGAAACTGATCCATATCCTTGATCAGGCCCGCAAGCTTGAAAATCTGGTGAGCAAATTCGAATCGGTCCGACCAGAAGCAAAAAAGATTTTTGCCCCCCTGGATCTCAACCCCATTGTCACAGAAGCGGTGGAATCGTTACAGGAAGAGGCCCGCGTTAAAGAAGTCCGCCTCCTGCCCACCCTCAGCCAGACCCCTCTTTTTTTCCATGGCAACAGCTCGCTGATCAAGATCGCCATTGCCCATCTACTTCGAAACGCAGTGGATGCCTGTGGCAAAAACAACCAAATTATCATCGCCACGGAGATGACCTCGGCAGGCTGCCAAGTTAAAATTACCGATGATGGCACGGGAATCTCCAAGGAAATGCTCGAGGTTATCTTCGACCCCTATCTGCATGTCAGCCGGCAGAGCACCGGCCTGGGCCTGCCCTATGTCAAACAGATTATCACCGAGCACATGGGCACGGTCACCGTCACCAGCGAACAGGGCAAGGGTGCCACAGTCCTGATCGTTTTGCCAACCCACCTTGGCGAACTCACCGGCGTTGCCGGGGGCAGCTACGCCATCTAAGGATTCTTTTCCGCTGCGCAACATCTGTACGCGGGTTGTTGAAAAACTCCGTTTTTCGGTAGACCGCGTATGATGCAGGGAAGCATCGTCAATTTCAGCATGTGCAACATGCTGAAATTGTGAGGAATTGCAAAATTCACTTTTGCAATTCCGAAGTTGAAAAACGCCACGGATGGCTTTTTCAACTTCTATTCGAAATACCCGACGCAATGTGCTATGGTGTGCGATTGTTCTTTTCCTCAACAGACAATCTCAGCGGATAATGCACACTCATGCTTGCCATCAACCAACTTTCCATCCAGTTCAGCTCCAAACACCTATTCAAGAACGTCTCGGTGCGCGACCATCCCGGCGAAAAAATCGGCCTGGTCGGCGTCAACGGTGCAGGCAAATCCACCCTGCTCAAGATCATGGCTGGGGTCAAGCATGTAGATGACGGCGTCCTGGCCCGGTCCAAAAACACCAGCATCGGCTATCTGCCCCAGGAAATCGCTTCGTTTGCCCCGGGTCGCACCCTGTTTGATGAGGCGAAAACCGCCTTTGCCGAGGCTCTGGCCATACAAAAAGAGCTTGATCAGGTCAACCATGCCCTCGGCACGGTACCGCCGGAAGACGCCGGATTCGCCGATCTGCTCCACCGCCAGGGAGATTTGCAGCACCGGCTAGACCAGTCCGACATCTTCACCATGGAATCCCAGATTGAGAGAATCCTCCTTGGCTTAGGTTTTTCCCAGAGCGATTTTAGCAAGGACAGCATTTCCTTTTCCGGCGGCTGGCTCATGCGGTTGATGCTGGCCAAGATTCTCCTCGCCAAGCCGGACCTCCTGCTGCTGGACGAACCGACCAACCACCTGGATATCGAATCTCTCACCTGGCTTGAAGAATTCCTGCAAAATCACCGGGGCGCCATGGTAATGATCTCCCATGACCGTTCCTTTCTCGACAACCTCACCACCACCACCTGGGAGATCTCCCTGGGCGATCTCACGGTTTACAAGGGTAATTACTCAAAATATCTGGTGGATAAAGCAAACCGGATGATCATCAAGCGAGCGGCCTATGAGAATCAGCAGGCCATGATCGACCAAACCATGAAATTCGTTGACCGGTTCCGTTCCAAAGCCACCAAGGCCACCCAGGTGCAGAGCCGCCTCAAGCAACTGGACAAGATCGAGCTCATCGAGCTGGACGAGACGGAAAACACCATCGCCTTCCGCTTTCCGCCCTCTCCGGCTTCCGGCAGAACCGTGCTGGAAGTCGAGAACATGAGCAAACAGTTCGGCGGGCAGCCGGTTTTTCGCGACCTCTCCTTTACCCTGCAACGCGGCGAAAAACTCGCCGTGCTCGGGGTCAACGGCGCGGGCAAATCCACCCTGGTCAAGATCCTGGCCGGCCTCATCACCCCGGACAGCGGAGCCATCCGCTTCGGCCACAATGTGACCATCTCCTACTTCGGCCAGCATCAGGCCCAGGAGCTTGACTCCCGCTACACGGTGCTGGAAACCTTAAGCCATGTGAGCAACAATTTGAGCGTCACCCAGACCCGTTCTCTGCTGGGCGCCTTCCTCTTTCGCGGCGATGACGTGGACAAGAAGGTAGGGGTGCTCTCGGGCGGTGAAAAAAGCCGGGTGGCTCTGGCCAAGATGATCGCCACCCCGGCCAACCTCCTTATCCTGGACGAACCCACCAACCATCTGGACATCCAATCCCAGGAGGTGCTCCAAGAGGCGATGCGCCAATACGACGGCTCCATCATCGTGGTTTCCCACAACCGTTATTTTGCCAACTCCTTTGTCGGCAAGGTGCTGGAGATCAAAGGCGGCCACGGCACCATTTTTGACGGCAATATCGATTACTATCTCCACAAAACCCATTTAGAGGCGACCAGCTCCCCACAAAAAAAAGCGGCTGCGCCCAAAACCCAACCCGGCAGCGCAGCCCCTGAAAAGCAGCCGAAAAAGGGTAAGGACTCCCGAAAGCTCCAGGCAGACCTGCGCCAGCAAAAAATCCGAGAGATTGCTCCGCTCAAAAAGATCGTTGCCCAATCTGAACAGGAGATCGAACAGCTTGAAGGCCGGAAGACCCAGTTGGAACAGGCCATGGCCGACCCGGAGCTCTACCAGGATCAGGACCGATTTGCCGAACTCAATAACGAATACACCGCACTCGGCAAGAGACTGAAAAAAAGCTACGCGGATTGGGAACAGGCCCAGGCAGGGATAGAAGAGATCGAGGCCCGTTTGGGTGGGGGAGAGGAATGATGGGAGATGTTGATATGCCGAGAAGAAATTCGATATTGTTAATGATAATATGCATACTAACATTATGTCCTTGTGGTGTTTTAGCTGCCAAGGATTCAAACTATCCACAGAACAGCTCGTTTGCTTTGCCAACTCATTGTGAAGTCGGGGGAGTGTCGGCCAACTTAAACTGTTTAGCAGACATATTAAAGCCTGGAATTTACGCCACAATGTTGCGACAAGATGGATTGGCAAATTGTGTGGCACAAACAGCAGGGCCTTACAAGATTGATGATGGCGCACACGACTTTGAGGCGACTCTTCTTACGCATAAAGAAAAATGTACAGATTCTTACAGAATCGCATTTCTTTCAAAAAAGAATACGCCCGTAAAACTTAGAAACATCAAGACAACTACTGGAATTTTATCGTCAAAATTTGATCGTGTTGCCAGACAATTATTATCAAAAAAACAACCTGAGTCTGATGGTTGCAAATACACTTCGGAAACGGTTCAGAAAACACCGAACATTCACCCCGTAATACTGACAACGGGCAAGTATTCATTATACGTTTATTCATCTGAAATTTATCCATCTAAGGATAATAATCGAAGAGGTCAGAGTGTATTGTTTTATAACAACAAGCCTTTCGTTCTTAAAGGCCCATGCACAGAAGACCATGTTTTTTTTACAGTCAATGGCAGGCTACATCTCACATACGTTCTAAATGGCTGTAATTCAGGGGCATATACGATTTACGTTTATGATTTATCCACTTCGCATCCTGTGCTCGTATATATCAATGATGTTCTAGGCGTATAGCGGCGTTCTTGTCCAGTGAAGTTCCACTCTGGGACATCTGTATTTTCGGGAAGCAGTCACGCAGCCAATTTTGAGGGGGAGATTCCCGCTGCAAATACGCGCATCGTACTTGACCGACGCCACATTTGCCGGTATCTTCAACGCTTGTTTTTGGTTGCCGCCACAAGGCTCGATTATCGTAAAAACAAACAGATATACACATATCTTTTTTTATCCTTTTCACCATTCTGGAGGTCCCCAATGAAAAAAATGTACCCGGTTACCAAACTTGCCTGCACCCTCGCCTGCGCTGCCATGCTGGCCTATGCTCCTGCCGCCTTTGCCGAACATGCTGAGGCTCCTGCCGTACCGGTTAAAAGCGCGGAAGCCACGGTCAAGGCAGCAGTCAACGGCAATGACCAGTTCACCAGCCACAACGACAGCCACCACTTCGACGCCTTCCAGACCGGCCAGACCCCGACCCTCACCGTGGTCACCTGCTCCGACTCCCGGGTGCACACTCAGTTGTTCGGCATGGACCCGGACAACAACATCTTTGTGATCCGCAATATCGGCAACCAGGTCAAGACTGCGGAAGGTTCTGTTGATTACGGGGTGCGCCACCTGCCCACCAAGATTCTTCTAATTTTGGGCCACTCAAGTTGCGGCGCGATCAAGGCGGCCATGGGCGACTACTCCGGCGAGAGCAAGGGCATCAAGGCCGAGCTGGACACCCTGAAGCCGGTGATTGCCGCAGGCGAAACCAGCGGCGAGCTGAACGCACGCTGGAGCAAGAATGTGGAGCGCAACGTGGACTATCAGGTCAAGGCCGCTCTGGAACTGTACAAGGAAAAAGTCCAGGCCAAGGAGCTGACCGTGGTCGGCGCGGTTTACGATTTCAACGATCTCTACGGCAAAGGCCGCGGCAAGCTGGTGATCACCAACATCAACGGCGAAACCACCCCGAACAAGATCATGGACCATCCGGTGCTCAAAGAGCTGAACCGGGGCGAGATCGTCAGCCACGTGGGCAGCCTGGCCCCTGGCCTCTAAGGCTATGGACCATTCCATCCGCAAGCAGATTGAGGAGCGCGAGGTCGCAAGCCTCGCGCCCTTTGCCGCTCTCAGCCGCAAAAGTAAAGGCAGGCTCAGGCCCGAAGAAGAATGCCCCATCCGGGGCGCTTACCAACGCGATCGGGACCGGATCATCCACTGCAAGTCCTTCCGGCGCCTCAAGCATAAAACCCAGGTGTTCCTAGCCCCCACCGGCGACCATTACCGGACTCGGCTTACCCATGTGCTCGAAGTCAGCCAGATCGCCCGGACCATCTCCGTGGCCCTGCGCCTCAACGGCCATCTCACAGAGGCCATCGCCCTGGGCCACGATCTCGGCCACACCCCCTTCGGCCACGCCGGGGAAGCGGTGCTGGACGAGCTGTACCCGCAGGGCTTCCGCCATTACGAACAGAGCCTGCGGGTGGTGAACATCCTGGAAAAAAAAGGCGAGGGCCTCAACCTCACCGTTGAGGTGCTGGACGGCATTGCCAAGCATTCCAAGGGCCGCCGCGAGATCCTGCCCCTGGATCTCTCCGAACTGCCTGCCACCATGGAAGGCCGAGTGGTGCGCATCGCCGACATCATTGCCTATGTGAACCACGATCTCGACGATGCGGTGCGAGCCGGGATTATTCAAGAATCGCAGATCCCCGGCCATCTCCAAAAGCTGTTCGGCCCCAGTCACTCGGGCCGGATCGGCACCATGGTCCACGATCTTGTGGTCCAGACCCTGAAAAACGGAGGGGAAACCCTGTGCATGACCCCACATCTGCTGGAGGGCATTGGCGAACTGCGCTCCTTTCTTTATGAAAACGTCTACGAAACCAACCGGGTTCACGACGATTTCATCAAGGCCAAGAAGGTGCTGCGGGAGTTGTACGAGTATTTCATCAACAAGGACGACCACTGGGAAAGGGTCATCGACTATGACGAGGCGACCCCGCGGGAGCAGATGGTCTGCGACTTCATCGCCGGCATGACCGACCGCTATGCCGTGGATCTCTACACCAACATCTTTCTTCCAAAACCATGGAGTGTAATGTAACCGATGAGCGAAAACGCTTCCGCTGCACCCGCCGAGCATGAGTTGGCCAAGGGATACGAATTTAAAGAGGTTGAGGCCAAGTGGTACCAGAAATGGCTTGAACAGAAAAACTTCCAAGCCACCATGGACGAGGGCAAACCCTCCTTTTCCATTGTGATCCCGCCGCCCAACGTCACCGGGGTGCTCCATGTGGGCCATGCCCTGAACAACACCATGCAGGATGTTCTGGTCCGCTACAAGCGGATGTGCGGCTACAACACCCTTTGGGTCCCGGGCACTGACCACGCGGGTATCGCCACCCAGAACGTGGTGGAGCGGCAGCTTGCCACCGAGGGCAAGAGCCGCCACGATCTCGGCCGTGAGCAGTTCATCGAGCGGGTCTGGCAATGGCGCGAGGAAAAAGGCGGCACCATCATCAACCAGCTCAAGCATCTGGGCTGTTCCTGCGACTGGGACCGGGAACGCTTCACCATGGACGAGGGCTTGTCCAAGGCGGTGCGCACCGTTTTTGTCCGCCTCTACAAAGAAGGGCTGATCTACAAGGGCGACTACATCGTCAACTGGTGCCCCCGCTGCAAAACCGCGCTCTCCGATGACGAGGTGGAGCATGAGGACACGGCGGGCAAGCTCTACCACATCCGCTACCCCTATGCCGACGGTTCCGGCCATGTGGTGGTCGCCACCACCCGGCCAGAAACCATGCTGGGCGACACCGCCGTGGCCGTGCACCCAGACGATGAGCGCTACAGCCATCTGAAAACCATCGGCATCAAGCTGCCGCTCACCGACCGCACCATCCCGGTGGTGTTCGATCACCACGTGGAGCGGGAGTTCGGCACCGGCGCGCTCAAGGTCACCCCGTCCCACGACCGCAACGACTACGAGATCGGCCTGCGCCACAACCTCGAACGCCTCAAGGTCATGGACGACTCCGGCTTCATGAACGAGGCAGCCGGCCCCTATGCCGGACTGGAGCGCTTCGCCTGCCGCAAGCAGATCGTCGCCGATCTGGAAGCGCAGGGGTTCTTGGAAAAAATCGAGGAGTATGCCCATGCGGTGGGCCAGTGCTACCGCTGTAAAACCGTGGTCGAGCCCACCACCTCGCTGCAGTGGTTTGTTTCCGTAAAGCCCCTGGCCGCCCAAGCCGTGGCCGCCGTGCGCGACGGACGCATCGCCATCCATCCCAAGACCTGGTACAACACCTTCTACGCCTGGATGGACAACATCCGCGACTGGTGCATCTCCCGCCAGATCTGGTGGGGCCATCAGATCCCGGCCTGGACCTGCGACGACTGCGCCCATTTCATGGTGGAGGAGCACGCGCCTGCTGTTTGCGAAAAATGCGGCTCCGCCAAACTCACCCAGGAAACCGACGTGCTGGACACCTGGTTCTCCTCGGCGCTCTGGCCCTTCTCCACCCTGGGCTGGCCCGATAACACCAAGGAGCTGAAGCTTTTCTACCCGACCTCGGTGCTGATCACCTCCTTCGACATCCTCTTCTTTTGGGTGGCCCGGATGATGATGATGGGCATCCATATCATGGGCGAGGTGCCCTTCAAAGA
>JAPLJH010000033.1 GCA_026388695.1 Deltaproteobacteria bacterium
TTTATATTCAATGGGCTTGTCGGCAAAGTGGTCGCTCATCTTGGTATTGTTGGCCACCATGGAGTAGTAGGCAATGATCGGTTTCATGGTGGAGGAGGGCGTGATCTTTGCCTTCTTGTTCATGATGTCGATGATCACGGAATCATGGTTGCCGCTCTTGCCGACGTTTTTGTCAGGCGCGGTTTCGTTGGGATCCGGCGCCTCGTCCTCCTCATCCTCGTCTTTTTCGTTGTTTCTGGTTTGCAAAAATTCCTTACCGCCAACGTAAGCGACGATCTCGCCCTTTTGGTTCACGGCAATGAGGCCGACATTGATGTTGCGTTGCAGGTATTCGAGAAAGCTGTTGAAATCGGTGTAGGGCGGGGTGAGGCCTCGGGAGGTGTAGCGCTCCTTGTCGCGCTGCCAGGTGGCCTGGTTGCTGGTTGAGAGAATCTCTTTAAAATAGTTGCTCTTGAGAAATTCGCCGATGATTTCCTTCATCTTTTCGATCAGGGCCAGATCCGTGCCGGTCTCGATGGAGACCTCGCCCTTTTCGTCAAGCAGGAGCTGGGAGCCGGTAACCTCGCGGCCATTGAAGGAGTAAGTCCGGGAAGAGACCTCCTTGATGACGTTCCAGGAGGTCCACTCCTCCTCCCCGTACAGCGGAGAGCGGAAGTCGCGGAAACCGATGCGGCGGATGGATTCTTCATCGCTCAGCAGCCAGCTGCGGTACTGGTCGTCCGGGATTTCCTTGCGTTTCCAGAGGTGGGTGAGGGCGAGATTGATCTTGTTGATGGCGCTTTTGGCATGGCCCTGCATGGCAGGGGTGAGGTCGCTGAAGTTTTTGCCGTTGACGATTTCATAAAAGGCGACTTGGCGGTTGTGGTTGGGGATGAAGGAGCCGATGGTCACCAGCTGCTGCATATTGAGGGCGGCCAGGTCTTTCTTGAAATAGTTGGTGGCGGCGGCCGGGAAACCATAGATGTTGGCGCCCACCGGCACGGTGTTGATGTAAAAATTGAGATTTTTTTCCTTGCCGAATTTAGCCACCATCATGTAGGCGATGATGATCTCTTCCAGTTTGTTGGCGATGGTTCTTTTCTCGTTGCCGAGAATCTTTTTGGCGTTCTGCATGACAATGGTACTGGCCCCGCGGGGATCGCCCTGGAGGGTGTCTTTCACTGCGCCGACCAGATTCAGCCAGCTGACGCCGGGGTGAATCAGAAAGAAATTTTCATACCAGGTATTGCCGGGGTGGGGCAGGAAATAATGATCTTCGCAGGCCAGCAGGGCTTTTTGGGCGGCAGCGGGAATCTGCTGGGTTACTTTTCGTTTTCCGTAGGACTTAATAATCGCGCCCCGGCTGTCTTTAATGTCGGCCGAATGGGCGTAGGTTTCCAGATCATCGGGCAATCGCTCGATGGGGGCGGTGTCATAAACGGAGCGGGCAATGAGCACCTCAATAATATGCTGGGTAGGGCCGGGGAGGTAGTTGAGGATGAAAAGAGCCAGGCTCAGCAGGGTGCCCCATTTGAGAAAACGCGGCAGCCAGTAGGCGGACCAGAACAGGAAGCGGTTGAACGGGTTCTGCCAGGGATAGGTGTGGCTGCCGCGCTTGTCGTCGTCCCGCATTTCCAGATACTGGCGATACCGGCCGCTCAGGCTTTTGCTTTTGCTGATCTTTTTAATGATGGATTTTTCGTCGAGACCCTTTTTGACATCCTTGTCCGAGAAAATATGACGGTAGGCCTTGTACTTGATCGCCTGTTCCCTGGGGTCGAAGATTTTCTTCTCCGGGGCGCCGGTCTTGTTCGCTGGTTTGGTCGGTTCTGGTTGCTTTGGCTTGTCCACGAAAAATTATTGCCTCGGATTTTGCTTCAGGGTGCGACATCTTTGGGGAGATTCTTTCTTGGAGTCAGCAAGACTCTGTCACCCCCCCGGGTAAAGTGGTATAATACCCCATCTGAATTTTTTTTACAGCACTGCTCTTGATCGTGTTGAAATATAGGATGGACTCGTAAAAATAGAAAATGGTCACAGGTCCGCAACATGAGGCAAAGAGTTATACGTAGTAACCGTTGTAATCGCGTTTTTTCTGCGATTTCAACAAATATATGAAGTATTTTTTCATTCCGGTCGATGGTTGTTGTAGCTGTTGCTGGATAAAGTCCTGGCTGGCCTGGAGATGTGCTTATTTTTGGTTTTGTTGAGGATGCTGGATGATTTTTTACTGCGATAAATGCAGATATTCCGTAGAGGTTGAAAACCGCCATGCCGGCAAGGCCGTGCCTTGTCCGAAATGTAAGCATACCGTTGTTGTGGGAAAAAAATCGGCTGGGGCGGCAAACGACGTCGACCAGGCAATCTTTTTTTGCAACAAGTGCGGATTTCAGAAGATGGTGCCTTCGGCTGTTGCCGGCAGAAAGGTGCCCTGCCCGGAATGCCATTCGGAAAAAACCGTTATTCGGGTTGCCGACCAGCGAGGCGGCGGACGACCATTTTTTGCCAGGTTCGGTCTGGCGCTCACTGCGGTTGCGGTCTTCACTCTGGTGGGAGGCGGGGGGTATTTCGTCTTGGACAATGGCGGGAAATGGTTGTCCTGGTTTTCCGCTATTACTGCTCCGGTTGTTTCCACTCAAGAAACGCCGCCGGAAGAAAAAGGCGCGGCTGCCGAGACCACAGGCGCTGCCGATACGCCCAGATTCGCGGGTAAGGATTTTCATGGGGCGAATCTGGCCGGTAAAAACCTGCGGGGCCTGAACTTTCAGAATGCCAATTTTGAAGGAGCGAACCTGCGCGGGGCTGATTTGCGCGAGGTGAATTTCAGTCAGGCGAATCTACAGAATGCCGATCTCCGGGAGGCGGATCTCCGGGGGGGCATTTTGGTCGGAGGCAGGTTTCGGAAGGCCGATCTGTCCCAGGCCAAGCTGGGTGGGGCAAACCTGACCGATGCCGATCTTGCCAGAAGCAATCTCCGGGGGGCGGATCTCCAGCAGGCGATCCTGGCGGGCGTTATTCTGCTGGAAACGGATTGCAGCGAAAGCGATGCCCGCGGCGCGGATTTTTCCGGGGCGACTTTTACGAAAACCAACTTCACCTCGGCAAACCTCAGCGATGCAAAGCTGGGGAACACCAATCTCACCACCGCCTTTCTTCAAGGGGCAAAGCTTTCCGGCGCCAGTCTCAATGAGGTGGATTTGCGCCGCACCAATCTGCGGGGAATCGCCCTGACCAAGGCGAACTTGAGTCGGGCGAATCTCGACGGCGCCGACGTGCGCGGGGTGAATTTGGACGGGGCAAATCTTTCCCAGGCAAGCCTCAGCGGCACCAACCTGGGCGAGGCCCAGTTGAATGAGGCGGTTTTGAGCCAGACCAACCTCAACGGCGCAGTCCTCAATGGGGCAATCGCCGAAAAGGCCAACTTCCGGGGGGCCAATCTCACCAAGGCCAGCCTGGCAGGGGGAGAATTTTCCGGGGCGAATTTCCAGCAGGCCAATCTCACCGAAGCCAACTGCGAAAAGGCCGTGATGGAACGCGTTGATTTGACCGAGGCCAACCTCACCGGCGCCCGCTTGTCCGGGGTTGATTTCGGCGTACGCACCATCATGGTCAAGGCGAACTTGACCAATGCCGATCTGCGCAAGGCAAAGCTGAACATGGTTGATTTGACTGGGGCGAACCTGAACAACGCCGGCCTCCAAGGCGCGGATCTTACCAGGGCGAAGCTGAGCCATGCCTATTTGAATCGGGCGGATCTGAGCAATGCCGAACTGGCCAATGCCAATTTCAGCAATGCCGACCTCAAGGGGGCGAATCTGTCCGGGATCAACCTGACGGCGGCCAAACATTTCGATATCAAGAATCTGCGCGAGACCGTGTTGAGCGATGCCAAACTGGTCAGCCTGGATCTGCGCAACGCCAATCTCATTGATGCCAATCTGAGCAAGGCTGATCTTGCCAATGTGGATTTGGCCAACGCCGATCTGACCAATGCCGTGCTCACCGGGGCCAATCTTCGGGACGGCGACCTGCGCTGGGCAGACCTCACCGATGCAGATCTCTCCCACGCCAGTTTGATCAATGCCAACTTAAATGACGCCGATCTAAACAGGACCAACCTGGAAGGCGCTGACCTGACCAAGGCCACCTTGCAGAATACGAAAAACATCAAAAGGGCCAAGAAAATCAACACGGCAAAGGGGTTCAAGGCTCCAGGCCCTGAGAGCAGCCTGGGCGCGGTGCCTGCTCCTTCCGGCGGCAAAGTTGCCATGACCGGGCATGAGAGCAAGGAGTCGGACGGAGCAGCGTCAGCGGCCTCGCCAGGTGCGCCCCGCCCGGTGAAGATCTGGGCGTTGCAGGTCGAGAGCGCGGGTCTTGTGCAGCAGCCGTTTCAGCAGATTGCCGAGTTGAGCGCCGCCTATGAAAATATCAGCGATATCGAACTGAACATGAAAAAATTGCAGATGTTTGCCGGGGGGGCGAACAATATTACCGGCAAGCCCGGGGCTACCCTGGGCGCGCTCTATTCGGTGAATTTTCTCCCGGTGGACCAGACCCTGCCCTTGGTTATCCAATGGTATGGGCCGGAGGGAAAGCTGATCCGGACCTCCAGTCAGCAGGTCAGGTACATGCAGCGTCAGGTCGAGGCCCTCACCATCACGGAAAAAATGCAGAACATCTTTGGAACCTGGACGGTCCAGTTCTTTCATCAGAACCGGAAGATCGGCGAGCAGCATTTTGAGGTCAAGAAGGGCAAGCAGCTGGAGGTTCGTCTTTCCCCGGAAGGCGCGGTTATGTAGGCAACTGGGCCTGATGGTTACAGGCCTCCCGTGTCCTCGTCGCCACTACCGAGGGCCTGTTGAATGGTTTCGGCCATGGTGTTGATGGTCACCGGTTTCCAGAGGATTGCGCTGACTCCTTGAGCCTGGGCTTGTTCCTTGCTGATGGCCTCGCTGTAGCCGGTGGCCAGGATAACCGGAAGATCTGGGCGCAGCGCCAGGCATTGTTGTGCCAGTTCCAGGCCGGTGAGGCCGGGCATCATCTGGTCGGTGAGCAGAAGGTCAAAGGCCTGGGGGTCTTGCCGAAAGCAATCCAGGGCATCCTGGCTGTTGCTGAAGGCGGTTACGGTATGGCCCAGTTTTTTGAGGATGCTTTTCCCTAGTCGGATAAGCATTTCCTCGTCGTCCACTAGCAGAATTCTAGCCGCACAAGAGGCGGCCCCGGTTTCACCCCAGCCGGTCAGGGCGGCGGAGAAAGCTGCTTCCACCCGGGGGAAATAGATGTCAAAGGTTGTTCCCTCGTTGAGCGCGCTTTTCACCGAGATTACACCCCCGTGGTTTTTCACGATGCCATGCACGGTTGCCAGGCCAAGCCCAGTGCCTTCCCCCTGTTTTTTTGTGGTGAAATATGGGTCGAACACCCGATCCAGGGTGGTTTCGTCCATGCCGTGTCCGGTATCAGAAACCGTCAGCCGTACATAGTTGCCCGGCGTGAGTTCTGTCGGTGCCTCGCTTGCTCCCTCATTGATCACGATATTTTGCAGTCTGACGATCAGAATGCCGCCCTGTTGTTGCATGGCGTGGTAGGCGTTGGTGCAGAGATTCATGATCACCTGGTGGATCTGGGTGACATCGGCGAGGATTGTTCCGCAATCACCAGCTATCTCTGGACGGATATCGATGGTGGAGGGAATGGTGCCGCGGATTAGTTTGAGTGCCTCCTTGACCACGGACTGAATCTGCAAAGGCTGTTTCTTGAACTCCGCCTTCCGGCTGAAGGTTAGGATCTGCCGGATGAGATCTCCGGCCCTGCGGCTGGCGCTGATAATCTCGGTAAGGTTTCCGGCAAGATCGCTGGCCGGGTCGGCTTCGAATTTTGACAGCTCCGCATAACCGAGGATGGCGGTGAGGATATTGTTGAAATCATGGGCAATGCCCCCGGCCAGGGTGCCGATGGCCTCCATCTTCTGCGCCTGGAGCAATTGATCTGCTAGTCTTTTTTGTTCGGTTATCTCCCGGATCACCTCCACTGCCGCGATGATCACGCCCTTGCCATCGCGGACCGGACTCATGCCCAGTTCAAAGAACAGAGTTCCCTGGTCGGTGGTTTCATTCATTTCAAACCAGTGGGGTGCGCCGTCTTTGATGCAGCCCGGCAACCCGCAATTTTCGCAGGGAGTCTCCCGTCCGTGGTAGGCCGCATGGCATATTTTCCCCGTGCAATCGCCATAGCGTTTGGTGAGAACGGCGTTCTGGAAGAGGATCTTGAAATCACGGTCATGTACGGAGAGGCCATCGCTCATGGCGGAAAAAACCGCCTCCAGGGTGTTCTTTTCCTGGGAAAGTCTTTCTTCTGCAAGTTCTTGGTTGATAATGGTCTGCTGGAGTCTGGCATTGGTCTGGGTCAGTTCGGAGGTGCGTTCTCCCACGATTTTTTCCAGGCTGTCGCGGTATTGTTCCAGCTCACGCTCCGCTTCCTTGCGGGCGGAGATGTCGCGCAGGATGGCACCCAGGTACGGCTCGCTGTTTTCCTGGGCCACGGCAAAACAGCTTATTTCTGCGGCAAGATGGCTCCCATCCTTTCTGATCAGGATGGTTTCCTGCGGGGCGACGTTTTTTTCGGCCAGAATTCGATTCCAGAGTCTGCTGAGGGCGGAACGGTATTTGGGATGGATGATTTCGGTGATTGGTCTGCCTTGGAGTTCTTCTGCCTGGATACCGAGAAGTCTGGTCAGGGCTGAGTTGGCAAAGATGGTTTTTCCCAGGCCGTTACTCAAGATGATCAGGTCTCCAGTGTTTTCCGAGATCATCTGGAAGCGGATTTCGCTTTCCCAGAGAGCCATCTCCGTCTGGCGCAGTTGCGTGATATCGGGGAGAAAGGCGAGCACGGCGGGCCTTCCTTCCCAGTCGATGATTCCGGCGTTGATTTGCAGCCATTTCGCCTCTCCCCTGACGTCAACCACCCGGAACTGATAGATGTTGGGAGGCTCCTTGCCCTGAAGCCTCTGCATGGAGCGCTGGATTACCATCTCACGGTCTTCCGGATGGATAAAGGCGTGAAAAGGCTGTGAGCGATAGGCCTCAGGGGAATGGCCGGTTACTTCCAGGGCCCGGAGGTTGAAATATTTGATCATGCCGTCTTGGAGAACCAGAATGGCTTCGTTGGCGTCTTCCACCAGCCGCTGAAGACGGGTGCCTGTTCGCAACGCGGTGACGTCTTCCCGACTCACCACGACATGGCGGACTTCCTCGTTTTCGTCATAGACCGGGACATACTGGGTCCGCAGGTAAATGGTCGTATTCGGCTGGCTCTGGAGTGTGTAGCCTCGGTCAGGACCAGTGCTGGCGGTTTTATCTTGCATTGCCAGGAGAAAGGCGGTGCGGTCCTCGGGGGGGATGGTGATGGCGCCGTTTTCCCCTCCAGTGTTTTCCGGAAAAGTGGGCAGGCTTCGGGCAGCGGAGTTTGCCAGAAGCAGAGTGCCGTTTGGAAGGTAGATTTCTGTAGGGCTCGGGAGACTCAGCAGGATTGCGTACAGGTCGGCGGATTCCTTTTCAGGCTTGAGACTGGGCTGGTCGCATTGAGGGGCGGTTGGAGTAGCCATCGGTTCTCTTTGCTGCCGTGTTGTAGGCGGTGTCAGTGTCTGCTGTTTTTTGGACCGGGGAAGGATCGCTGGATTTATTGTATAGGAACAAGGAGTGTTGCGGAAAGTTTTTTTTACGAAAGAACTTTCTGTGTGAGGGGCTGCGGGGCAATGGCGGTCGGGGGGCAAAGAAAAAGGGCGTAGCCAATTGGCCACGCCCCTAGGGGATACTATTTTGTACCTGGCGCTAAATCTCTTCGGAAAGCGCCATGACCATGGCACCCTTGGCCGTGGTGTTAAGGGGATCTTCGGCAATTCTGACCTCGGAGATGTCGATGGGCAGGTTGAAATCCTTCAGCGCCTTCTCGAACTGCTCCTTGAAGCCGGTGGGCAGGGCGGTGCCGCCTGCCAGCACGATGGGGATGGGCTTGGCGATCTTCGGAATCTTGTCGGAAGAGTGCAGTACATCTTGCAGGCTGTGCAGCAGGGTGTGGATCAGGTCGTCGTAATAGATGTGTAGGGCGGTCTCGATCCGGTTTTTTGCTGGCTTGGCCAGGCGGAAGGAGCTTTCCTTGATGGTTCTGACCTTGGTGGCCGGTTCGCCCACCGAGACCCCGACCATCTGGTCGATGTAGTCGCCGCCTTTCTGGATGCTGTAGGTAATGACCGGCACAGAGAGATAGGCCAGGCAGATGTTGCACATGCCGCCGCCCATGCTGATGCCGATGCCGGTGAAGTTATCTTCCGCCAGCTCGGCCATGACCGTGGCCAGACCCTCGTTGATGGAGATCGGGTTGTAGCCAAGGGTGGCCAGGTACATCTTGATGATGGATTCGTGGTAGATCACCGACTGGCCGCTGTCAATCGGGGTGCCCGGCATACTGAAGCAGATGATCTCGCCGGGGTTTTTGGGCCGTTTGATCAGGGTGCCGATGATGGCCTGGAGCACGTTGATCCCCTCGTCCTCACGGGCGGAGAGCAGGCCTTTTTCCATGGTGCGACGGGTGTTGGTGTTGAACATGTTGGCAAAATTCTCGGCCGAATATCCGAGGATGTAAAACATGTCACCCTTTTCAAAAAAGGTTACCTCGTTGTCCACCAAAATCTTCTTGGTGAATTTTGAATAGGGAATAGTGAAAAAGGCGTTGAGCTGCTTGATGGTGTGGATGTTCTTGCCCTTGTTCTGGGCCATGACGATATGGCTGGTGCCGATATCGAGACCCACCGGGCCCTTGGGGCGTTCGGCATCCTCGCCGGTTTCCTTTTCGCGGGAGACTACGGTTTTTTGTGATGCTTCAATGGCATTGTCAATGTTTCCCATTTCTTCCGTCATCCTTTTCCTCCTTGTCCTCTCTTCCTCGCCTGATAGCGGGTTTTGCCACATAAGCCTGTCAGTCTGTTGCCGATGTTCGTTTGTTTTGCCTGTATTGTCGAGTTCTTTCCTGCGTTTTCAGGAAAAAATTTGTATTATTGCGGAAAGTATATGTCAAGCCGTTGTCGTTTTTTACAAGACTGGAGAGTATTGTACTTTCGGAATTTTAAA
>JAPLJH010000067.1 GCA_026388695.1 Deltaproteobacteria bacterium
CCGCTCTGGTCGGTCGCCAACTTTTTTACCTTTAATACTCATACCTCCGCACACATTATTCTTAAAACACCGCACACGATGATGGGCATCCGCACGCTGAAATATTGCATACTACTCTGAAACACCTAGCTATTGCAAGCGCCAGTTCGGCCAGCTTCATTTTCCCTGGCGATCAGCGCCGCAAACTCGGGGATTGACATGGCCGGCAGATTATCACCGTTGCGCAGCCGCACCGTGATCTGGCGCGCCTCCACTTCCTTGTCGCCGATGATCAGCATGTACGGAATCTTCTGCATCTGGGCTTCACGAATCTTGTAATTGAGTTTTTCGTTGCGGATATCTTTTTCAACCCGCACCCCAGACTTGCGCAACTCGGCATACACCTCGTCCGCATAATCGATCTGGACGTCGGTGATATTCATGATTCTGGCCTGAGTCGGAGCAAGCCACACCGGAAAGGCTCCGGCATAATGCTCGATAAGCACCCCGATAAAGCGCTCCAACGAGCCCATAAGAGCCCGATGGATCATGATCGGCTGATGCTCCTTGCTGTCTTCCCCGATATAGGTCATTTCAAAACGTTCTGGCAGGTTGAAATCCACCTGAATAGTAGAGCACTGCCAGCTCCGCCCCAAAACATCCTTGATCTTAATGTCGATCTTCGGCCCGTAAAACACCCCTTCGCCAGGGTCAAGCTCGTAGGCCAGGCCCTTTTTCTCCAAAGCCAGCTTCAAAGCAGTGGTAGCCTGATCCCAGTGCTCGTCGCTGCCCACGGACTTCTCCGGCCTGGTGGAAAGATAAACCTCGTAGGACTCAAACCCAAAGGTCTTGAGGATATGCAGATTCAAGTCAAGGATATTGAAGATCTCATCTTCCAGGTGATCGGGCCGACAAAAGATATGGGCATCGTCCTGGGTAAAGCCGCGAACCCGCATCAGGCCATGCAGGGCGCCGGTCTTCTCAAAACGGTACACCGTGCCCAACTCACACCAGCGCAGGGGAAATTCCCGATAGCTGCGCTTACGCGTATTATAGATGCCGATATGAAACGGACAATTCATCGGCTTGAGCTGATAGCTCACTTCCTCGATCTCCATGGGGGAAAACATGTTCTCCCCATAAAAATCGAGATGGCCGCTGGTCTGCCACATATCGCGCTTGGCGATGTGCGGGGTGAACAGCAGCTCGTAGTCGTTTCTATAATGTTCTTCGCGCCAGTGATCCTCAATGATCTTCCGGAGCAGCGCGCCCTTGGGCTGCCAGAGGATCAGACCCGGTCCGACCTGGTCGGAAACGGCAAACAGCTCCAGTTCCTTGCCAAGCTTCCGGTGATCGCGTTTCTTGGCCTCTTCAATCTGAAAGAGATAGGCCTTCAAATCCTTGGGGTCAAAAAACGCCGTGCCATAAAGGCGCTGGAGCATCTTTCGATTTTCATCGCCACGCCAGTAGGCGCCAGCCAGCTTGATGACCTTGACGGCCTTCAGCCAGCCCGCATGGGGCAAATGCGGCCCACGGCAAAGATCAACGAAATCTCCCTGCCTATACAGCGAAACCGTCTCGGCGCCCAGATCCTTCAGTAGCTCAACCTTGTAGGACTGGCCGCTCTTTTCAAAAAACTCAATCGCCTGGGCGGAAGACATGGTCTCCCGAGAAAAAGGAGCGGCGAGAGCGACAAGCTCCTGCATTTTTGTTTCAATCAGGACAAGATCATCGGGAGTGAACGGCTCCGCGCGGTCAAAATCATAGTAAAACCCATCGGCGATGGCCGGCCCGATGGCAACCTGCACCTCCTTGCCGAACAGAGCAAGGACAGCCTCGGCCATGACATGGGCCGCACTGTGCCGAAGAATCTCCAAGGCCTCGGGACTATCGACGGTTATGGACGCAAAGGCCGCATCGGCATCGATGGGCGCAGAAAGGTCCACCAACCGATCATCCAACCGAGCGGCAATGGTCTGCTTGCGCTCCTTGTTAGAAACCAGCTCTTTCAGAGCCTCGGCCACTGTGGTTCCCGCAGGGAACATTTTTTGCTCCCCGGAAGGAAGGGTAAGAGATATTTCCGTCATGGTTGTTAAGATCAGCCTTTCCACAAATGCACAAACAAAAACAAGCACATTGACCAGGTCAATCTGCCTGCACAATAAGGTTTGGCAAAAACTTCCCCTGCCAAACCTCGCGACGCCACGATATCCGTGAATGTTCTCTGGTAGGCGCGGGCGGATTCGAACCGCCGACCTCTTGCGTGTCGGGCAAGCGCTCTAACCAACTGAGCTACGCGCCTAAAAAATAATGAGCACGCCGCCCATGGCGACAGCCCGTTTTTAGACAAAACTTCCAAACGGCAACCAAATAACAACAATTCACCTTGGTGTCAAGGACAAATAGTTTAGGTGCCGTCACGGAATAACCCCCCATCGCCGCTAACAACGCCCAATACGGTTCCTTATGCCGTTTACCCTTCAAATGGCATGATTATTCCAGCCACAACGGCTTTGACCGCCCACCTTCACCCACGGAAAAAAGCAACCAAACACCTCTGCCCAGTCACAGTTATCTCGCACTCAGGAACAGGTGTCTTTCCGGGATTCAATGGCCCGACTAAGCGTAAGTTCATCGGCATACTTGATGTCCATGCCCATGGGAATCCCGCAGGCCAACCTGGTCACTTTGACCGCGACCTCCTCCTGCAACCGTTTGATGAGATAGGCAGCCGTCGCCTCCCCCGGCACCGTGGAACTGGTGGCGATCAGCACCTCCCGCACCCGCTGCTTCTTGATCCTTTCCAGCAGGGCATCCGCCTTGATTTCCTCCGGGCCGATCCCATCCATAGGAGAAAGCACCCCATGGAGAATATGGTACTTGCCCTTAAAGGCCCCGGTTTTCTCAATGGCCATGAGATCCGCAGATTCCTCCACCACGCAGACCAACCCGGCATCACGCTCCGAGTCCATACAGATGGCGCACGGATCGGTCTCGGCAAAGGCGAAACAGCTACCACATAACCTGATGGTCCGGTGCAGCTCCCCGAGATCCCTGGCCAGGCTCTGGGCTTCACTGGCGGGCCGACGCAGGATATGGAGAGCCAGCCGGGTCGCGGTTTTCATGCCGATCCCCGGTAGGCGGTTCAGGTCGGCAATGAGACGGCTCAAAGCCGGAGGAACGACGTTCATATGGAGAAAAACTCCCAAGGCAAAAAGGCAAGCGGGAAAAAAGCAACCCCTGGCAGCCGCATTTTTTTAGGCTTCATCTTCCTTGCGCCTTTCACCTAAAACATCCCAGGAATCTTGACCCCACCGGTGAGCTTTGCCATCTCGGCATCGCTCATCGCCTGGGCCTTGCGCATGGCCTCGTTCACTGCGGAGATCACAAGATCCTGGAGCATTTGCGGGTCCGCCGGGTCCACCACTTCCTTGTCAATGGTCAGACTAATGAGTTCATGTCTGCCATTCACCGTAGCACTCACCATGCCGCCACCCACCGTGGCGCTGACCTGCTTACCCGCCAACTCCCCCTGCTTCTCCGTCAGGCGTTGCTGGAACTGCTGCGCCTGTTTCATCATCTGCTTCATATCCATCCGCATATCTCCGGCATCAACTTTTCGGCACAGTGGACAGACAGCAGAAGCGGCTGACGGCGTCCCCTGTCCTTCACTTTCATCATTTCACTTTTACTTGGACCCGGTCCTGATACTACCGACCTGTCCACCAAAAATCTCAGTGGTCATCTGCACCATGGGGTCATTGGCCAAAATCCGCCGCTCGACAAGCAGACTCTCCGCCTCGTCACCGCCGCCATCGTCGGTTGCCTGTGTGCCGCGCACCTTGAAGACAACCCGAAAATCGTGCTGGAAAAAATCCAGGACAAAAGCCTGCAAGAGCTTCAAATTGTCATGCTCCTGCAGCAGCTTGCAGTCAGACGAGTCATCAAACTTCAGAACCAGCTCGCCCCCTTCATCACGGGCGGAGGCGCACAGCTGTAATACCGGAGCCATCCAGCGCTTGCGCTTTTTGACATACTCAATGAACTCCCCCCAATGCCTTTTTACTTCCCGACCGGTAGGGAAAACGGCGGCCGAGGGAGATGATTGCCCGCTTTGCTCTTGGGAGGCCGTGGCTTCAGGCGCTATTTCATTTTTTTTTTGTTCCGGAAGCGGCCCGGAAGAAGAGTTAATCGCTGGCCAGGGCATAGACCTAGGCGCGGTTGGCTCCGGTTCCGCCGTGGAAATCGCCAGCGAGACTGGCCCCCCGACGCCCTGCGGCAGGGAAACGGCCCCAGCCAGCAATCCGTCAAGCCGTCCCAGCAGGGCAGCCGTCGGCACAATCTGTCCGGCCTGGGTGGCCCGGACAAAGGCCATCTCCAAGGCAAGGCGGGGTCGGGACGAGTATTGCATCTCCTCACTCCCCTTCAACAGCAGTGAAAAATATTGGTAAAGCGTTTCCTGGCTGACCCCTGAGGCAATATCCTTGATGGCCGCTAGTTCCTGGTCGGAAAGATCCAGCAGCTCCTCGGGCCGAGCCTTGACCTTAGCAATCAGCAAGGCCCGGAAAAATCCCAACAAATCGTTGGCAAAACGCTTGAGATCCATGCCCGCGGCTTGACCCTGCTCAAAGATATCAAGGCAACCGGCCAGATCCGCCGCTAAAAGCGCGCGGGCCATGTTTTCATAGATTCGGCGGTCAACCAGCCCCAGAACCTCAGCCACATCCCCATCGCTGATTTCATCTCCGCCGAAGGAAAAGAGCTGATCAAGAAGACTTAAGCCATCCCGCACACTGCCTTCGGCCTCCCGCCCGATCATCTCCAAGGCACGCTGGGACATAACAACCTTTTCCGCTTCGGCGATCCTGGCAAAAAACGCAACCAGCTCGACAAAGGGAACACGCTTAAGCTCATAGCGCTGACAGCGGGAGAGGATGGTGATGGGAATCTTGTGCAGCTCGGTGGTGGCGAACATGAAATAGACATGGGCGGGCGGCTCCTCCAGAGTCTTCAACAGGGCGTTGAAGGCCTCGGTGGTGAGCATGTGCACTTCATCGATGATGATGATCTTGTAGCGGCCCTTGGCAGGAAAAAAACGGATGTTTTCCTTGAGTTCGCGAATCTCCTGAATGCCGCGATTGGAGGCGCCGTCGATCTCATGCAGGTCCATGGCGTTGCCGGCCATGATCTCCAGGCACGACTCGCACTGATCGCAGGGCACATCCGGCTCGCCCTGCTGGCAGTTGAGCGCCTTAGCCATGAGCCGCGCCAGGGTGGTTTTGCCAACCCCGCGCACCCCGGAAAAAAGCATGGCATGAGCAACCCGGTTACGGGTGAGCGCATTACGCAAAGTGCGCACCACGGCCTGCTGACCGACAACCTCATCGAAATTCTGGGGACGCCATTTTCTGGCTAAAACCAGGTAGGACATTTTCAGTCCTCAGGTGTCAGGCACCGATGTTTATGGAGAGATGAAAGAGATAGCGGAGGGGCTGGTCGCCCAGGCCGTCTCTCCGGGACAAAGCTATTCAGCTAAAGCGAAGAACAGACTTAAACATCACAACTATACCTGTTCCGCAGTGCCGCAGATGCGCGAAAGCGGACTACGAAATGTGCTATCGCACATGAGCAGGCCGATGACAAAGCAGATGTGGTGCTGCGGAACAGGTATAAAAAAATGATAGCCAGGCACCCCCACGGCACACAGAGTAACTTACTACCGTTGCTTCCTTCCGGACCTGGCGGGGTTCGCAAGTCTCTGTTGCGCAGGACCCGGCTATCAAACCGAAATATATCTTGGCGGAGAAGGTGGGATTCGAACCCACGGTACGTTACCGCACACACGCGTTCCAGGCGTGCACCTTAAGCCACTCGGTCACCTCTCCAGCTTTTTCAGACCAAACTGGCGCGCTGGCCAATGGGGCACCACTTTACATCACCTGCTGCCTCTTGCAAAGAACAAAATTCCCCAGAGGACGTAATGCTACGTCTTACCCTAAATTTCACCAACGATTTCAAAAAGATGCACCACAGAAGTACCGTTCACCCCTTCGGCAAAACCGATTCACCGGCCTGGGCTGTGTACTCGGGGATCACCTTACCAAGCTCGGCCTTGATCCCCTCAGCGTCATGGGTTGAAGCAAAATGCTTGAGGTTTTCCAGCGATTCCTGCAAGTCCTCCAAAGAGGCGCCTTTCCCGCCACGCAACACCATAATCTTCTCATGGCCGGTATGCACGATCCCTTCGCCCTCGGTTATCAGCTCCTCGTACATTTTTTCGCCAGGCCGGAGTCCAATGCACTTGATCTCGATCTCCGTGTCCGGTTCTTTGCCGCAGAGCTGGATCAAATCACGGGCCATCTGTCCGATCCGCACCGGCGTTCCCATTTCCAAGACAAAAATCTCCCCGCCCGCGCCCATGGTTGCCGCCTGGAGAATAAGCTGGCTCGCCTCCTCAATGGACATAAAATAGCGGGTCATTTCCGGATGGGTGACAGTAACCGGTCCGCCCAACTCGATCTGCCGCCGGAACAGGGGGATGACCGAACCAGAGGAACCTAAAACATTCCCAAAACGCACCGCCATGAACCGGGTTCCTGCATCTGAATCTTTGCCCTTCTCGTAAAACCCTTGCATGAGTATCTCGGCCATCCGCTTGGTGGCGCCCATAACATTGGTGGGCCGAACCGCTTTGTCGGTGGAGATCAAAATAAATCGCTCCACCCCATACCGAATAGAAACCTCCATCAACCGCTTGGAAGCAAAGATATTATTGTACACTCCCTCCCAAGGGTTACACTCGACCATAGGCACATGCTTGTAGGCTGCGGCATGAAAAACCACCGTTGGCCGATACTGCTGAAACAATGCGTCCAGCAGGTTTTTATCCTGTACCTTGCCAAGCACTGCCGTATAGTCGGAATAGCCGTATTCATGACGCAACTCCATCTCGATCTGGTAGAGATTCTGTTCGCTAATGTCCATGAGAATGAGACTGCCGGGCTGAAAACGAACTATCTGACGGCACAGTTCCGAACCGATGGAGCCTCCAGCTCCAGTAACGAAAATGGTCTCCCCTGCCAAGATTCCACCAATCTCCTGCAACGCAAGCCGCACCGGCGGTCGCCCCAAAAGATCTCTGTATGAGACATCCCGAATGACCTTAACGGAAACCTGATCGCTGATCAACTCCCCTAGGCTAGGCAAGGTCTTGAAAGGCACGCCCCCTTCCCGGCAGAGATCAACGATGCGTTGCATCTGCTCTCGACCGGCCGAAGGAATGGCGATGAGTATTTCCTGGGCTCTGGTCTTGGACACAAACTCCTGCAGGTCGACAATGGGACCGAGAACCGAAATGCCATGAATCCGCTGACCGATCTTGGCGGCATTGTCATCAAGAAATCCCGCCACCATGTAAGGCAGCGCCTTATTGTCATTGATTTCCCGGGCTAGTTTCTCGGCCGCGTCCCCGGCCCCAACAACAAGCAGCCGTTTGCAACGCTGTCGACTGCCCCTGGAGGTTCCGCCAAAAAACAAGCAACCCGAAGTGTTCTGATAGTAGAGCCTGAGACTAACCCGGAATCCGGCAATGAAAAGAAATGTGAGCAGGGCATCAAGCACAAAAATAGCCCTAGAAAACCCTTCAAAACGGTTGACCAGCAGGAGAACGCCCATGCTGACAAAAACGCTAGCCACGCAGGCCCTGAGGAGATTCAGCAGGTCGGGCAGGGAGGTATATCGCCACATGCCGCGATACAAGCCAAAAAAGAAAAAAAATCCCAGCTTGATTGGAAAAAGAAAAGCAAGAACTGTAGGAATATTGGACCGTTGCTCCAAAGGCACGACACCTTCAAACCGGATGACATAGGCCAGCAGATGCGCGACGCCAAGCAGCAACAGATCAATCCCAAGCACAATCCAGAAATTTAATTTACGGACCTGATGTTTCATAGTCTCTACAGAGAATCTCTTCCTATCTTGCTCTCTTCTCCCGGCAAAACCTTCCCAGCCAGCTAAATCCTACCAATCAAACTGCATACCAATGGTACCGAGAAAAAGTCAATATTATAATGCGACAGAAATGACCAGCCACTCTATGGGGATATCCTAAGCTGCTATTTTAGCTTATTTTCTCTCAAGAAATCGAGTACCATCCCGAAAAGAGTAGAATAAAGCCCAGTGCGCGCTGTGTCTTTCCGGCAGACTAAAATGCTTGGCGCTAACCTCCATTAGAAGAGGCAAACAAATGACAACGACCAAAGAACAATTGATAGTCCAGTTATACAATGGCCTCCTGCTCAAGGACCCGACAGAAGATGCAGCCTCCTACTGGCTAGAGCAGCTCAACCTAGGCCTGGTGACTCCGGTAGGCATAATTGTTGCCGGAGTCACCTCCCAGGAATTCACCGGAATCACCCATGCAATTGCCTCCATGTATCAGGCCGCCTTCGGCCATTACGGTTCAACGGCCGAACTCATGGTCTGGCGCAATATGTACAATACTGGCCTTGGGCTTGCTGATATGGGCCGGATGCTTATTCTGTCCACGGAGTTCAATCTAGCACACCCCGGCATGCACCAAACCGCAGATTACGTTCAGGCAATGGCGACAATTGGCCTGGGACGGGCGGCTACACAGGCCGAGCTGAATATCGTTGTCCCTCTTATACAAAATGGCACATACCATTATGGCCACTTACTACAATATATCACTCAAAACAATGGCAGAAGCTCGCAGGTGGGCCTGGCAATGCTTTCCGCTGGCCTGAACGGCGTGGCGCCAGAAAATCAGCAAATAACATCGCTAGGAAACGATCTCACAGTCGCCGTCAATACCCTGTTGGCAGAAGCCTCATCTACAGAATCCCCTTTCTTTGCCGAAATAGCTGGGAATCTTGTTCTGTCTGGGACTATCACTGGCGACCTGATGCTTAATCTTACAAGCCTGCGGCTAACAGTGGCCGGCGTCAACCAACAGCTCAACAGCGGGACTCTGCCCGAAATCGTTTCTGTCAGAGCGGAGAATCTCAGCGGTGGCAGTGTTCTTTTCACCGGGAGCAACAACGCGGAAACATATATCGCGTCTGGACAAGGCGACACCATCCGAGGCGCGGGCGGGGACGATATTCTCTCTGCCGGTGGCGGAGTTGACCAATTTATCTTTGAAACAACAGCCGCCACAAACGGCGTGGATAGCATTACCAGTTACCGATGGGGGAATGGAGGAGATGTTCTCAATTTTTCTGCCTTTCTCAGCCTGACAAATAGCAATAACGTTGCCACTATTGACGCAGAAAGCACAGGCGCTCGAACCTGGAGCAATGGCGAGGTGATGGTGATTGAGGGCAATAATCTGACCTCCGCCCAGGCCATTGCCGCACTTTTCGTTGGGGTTGGAGTCAATCCGCCCCCCTTGGCCGCGCCAACAGCGCGAAGCAAGGCTGTGGTTATCACTGCTGACATAGTAGGAGACGCCAGTATCTGGTATATTCTCAACCAGACGGACACCCTCAATATCACTGCGGAAGAGATAACCCTGGTGGCTGAACTTGTCGAGGTCAATAATCTGGGCCTGATCGGCTTCGACTCGTCCAATTTCGCCTGAACAAGACAGACAAAGGAATACCCGGTCAAGAACGTCGGTCCTGTAGTTAACTCTTTGAACCGCCGCCCTGGTAGGTCAATGCAATACACCCGCTTGCTGACCGGACGACGGCACACTCTCCAGCAGCCACCTTGGCCACATCTCAAGTGTCCAGTCGGCTTTGAGGCAAACAGCGCACAAGATGCTGAGCCGCTGCCGTAACGGATTGATCGCCAAAGTCATGGTGGTGGCGTCTTGACCGCCAACCCCGGAGAATGTCAAACTAATCGCCTGTTCGGACTGAACAATATCCACCGACTGCACCAACCATGCCACACTACCAATAACGGCCTGCACTGGTGTTTGTGGAATCAGTTCGGCCTTGGCAGCTTGCTGGGCAAAACCGTGCAAAATCTCAGCGTGAGGCATATCGGCACCTTGCCGTTCCAAGCATCGCAGCAACATCGGCACCAGCCGCTGGAGCAACCGTTGAGTCAGCCAGATCTCGACCGGAAAATCAGTCCCCACATCGCCAGAAAGCCGGACACGGTCTTCCGTATCTATATATTCAGTAGTAATGCGTTGCAGAATTTGCATTATCCCCTTATCTCGGCAGCATTTTCCCCGCCAACTCACACAGCTCATCTTCCGCCATCGGGGATTTCGTCGCCACCACCCACAAATCGAACGCGGCAGGTTGTCTCTTTCCCGCGGCCGAAACAAACCCGTTTGACTTCAGCGTGCTAATTAGCACTTGCAACGTGAAACCGCTGTGGTGGGCCATATAAGGTTTATCCCGTCCAGTGAACAGCCGGTGAGAATAGACAATATCAAAGGGGGTCACCGGTCCAGCAGGGGAAGTGTAGGCTACCTCCATCAGCCTGTCGTCGGCAATCATCTGCGCTGCCGCCTGCAAATCTGGACAGGTAATCACGACAAAACCTTCTGGCTTCAAAACACGCTGAAATTCCTTAAGCGCGATGGAAATTTCGTTCGGATACAGATGCTCGATATTGTGCGAGGAGTAGATCGCATCCACGCTGGCATCACCCACAGCCGATATGTCCAGCATGGAGCCAAGGATGTCCGGGGTACTAACCGGGTCGATATCAAGACGCAGTTCCTTCCACTCCGACGTTTGAAACGCCTGCGGGATCATGGCGCCGCTCCTTGGATGACCGGCACCAACATTAAGCAGAATTTTCTGATTCAAAAGATTGGCTCCTTCAGTTGCAGAATTTTGCGTCACCCTCTCAAACAGGGCCAGCAGAGCATCCTCCAACCCTCGGGTAAAACCAGATGCATCACACAGGGACGATGCCCGCATCTTTCCACGCAGTGTGGCGCGCAAGATTTTCAAGCGTGCCGGATTTAAGGCGAGAGTAACGGCAATGGCAACATACTCTTCTGCATTCCTAGCCGCCAACTCCGATAGCCCCATGCACGACAAAAAAGCGAAAGTTTGCCGGCTCACCACTCGGCTCTGCGGCCAAGTGACTATCGGGACACCCATCCACAGTGCTTCGCAACTTGTCAGCCCGCCAGTGAAAGGAAAAGGATCGAGAGCAATATCTATATCAGCGTACTCCTTGAGCAGGTCGGCGTGAAAAGAGGGTCCGCGCAGATCGATGCGCTCCGGAGCAATACCACGGACAGCAAAAGCGTTACCTATAGACCGACACAGCGCGTCGTCATGGAATGTCCGCCATTTGAGCACAAGACGGGACTCGGGAACACCAGCAAGTATTTGCGCCCACAGGTCGAATACTCGATTATTGAGCTTAGCAGAGTTATTAAAACAGCCAAAAGTGACTTTCCCTGTCTTGAGACAAGGCGGCAGCCCTACCTCGGCTGGTGCCCACGGCACCGGCTGATAGCATAAGCGGCCAGCCGGTAGTCGCACAATGGGCTCAACAAACTGCACATCGATCCCGGGTGGCGCATGCCATTCATCCAGCAATACTGCATCCATGCAGGACAACCCGGTGGTAGCGAAATAGCCCAGCCAGCTCACCTGTACAGGGGCAGGACGTTGAACGAATACCGTCAGACGCGAGCCTGCGGTATGGCCCGAGAGATCGATCAGGATATCCAACTCATCTTGCCTGATGAGATTGGCCAGGGCGGTGTCGTCCAGCGCTGCGACATCACGAAACTCGCACGCACCACGAATCTCCTCGGTCACCCAATCCTTCACCTGTCCGGCATTGTAAGCAAAAACAGCAACCCGCGACGAATCGTGATTCTTGAACACATCTTTGACGAAGAGGCCAACGGTGTGCTGACAGAAATCGGAGGAGACATAACCGATGCGCAGAGGACAACCACCCAATGACCGTATCGGTGGGCGTGAGCGCGGGCTCCCGACTTGCCGAATCGCCCATTCCCCCCAAGAGCAGGCTTGGGTCAAACGGTTGAAGTCAGAAACTTCCGGGTCATATTCAAGGCTGAGCAACGCATTAGCGCGAATCACCGGAACGTTGGGCAATTGCGCCAATAGTACAGCAAAGAGTTCTCGGGATGTGGCATATTCGCCAGCATCACGGGCAAGATTGGCTAAATTGATGACTGGACGCAGGTCCGTGGGAGCAAGACGACAAGCGCGTTCGAAGCATTCTCGGGCGAGAGAAAGGTAGCCAAATTTCAGGAGTAATGCCCCGACATCAAGAAAAATGCCAATATTGTCGCCGGCGGCGGAAAGGATGTGCTGGCACACTGTTAGCATTTCCGAAAAACGAGCGGATTGGGCGTGGGTTTGTGCTGCACGAAGTGCAGCCATCCCGATCATGTCAAAATCGAATACACAACACCCTCCATCCCCCCTGTTATTTTTGCTTTTTTGTTCCTCCACCTTCACGCAGAATTGTTCTCCTTCAACCAAATCACATAGGCATTGCATAAATCAATATGATCGGAGGAAAGTACGTCCGCTATTGGGCCTTGCCTTCTATCACGGACATCAAAATCTGCAAACGATCCGAAATCTCCCCCGCAGCTTCTTGGAGATCACCACTCCGCACGTTTTGCGCAGTTTCAGCCTTCATCTTTTCGGCAATCTCTTCCATCATTTTTTTCAAGTCATCCATCACTATCCTCCACGCAATCAATATATTAGGGGTCACGGCTAGATGCACAGCACGCTCCTCATTTTCCTACTTCCGCCAATACTCAAGGCTTCGGTTATCATCAATTCTTGCATTTTCCTCTTTGGATATCTGCGATTCCCACGCTTCACGGGTACTGTTGTCCACCTTGCCACATTAGCAAAAGGACACCACAAGTTCCAGCGACGCCAGCCATTTCTCCATCATCCTGAAAATGGGGATGAACGATTACAATAATCTGTTCGGGCCGGAACCTGGAAGTCCTTGGAAATTACGGGGTGAAATAAGCGGTCTCTAGGTCTGTTATTTTCTTAGGGTCATGACTAGAACAGCACTTTAAAAAGTATGCTAACATATAGTTATGACAATGAAAACCATGTACGCAAAACGTTCAAAAATTTCAGAGCCTAAATTTCGGCAACTCGTAAGGCTGTTTGCTCTCAATCTTGAAGCCACCCAGATCGCCGAATTGACCGCTCTCAATCGCAACACAGTTAATCGTTTTCCCCGTGCCATTCGTGAACGATTGGCTACATTTTGCGAGCAACAATCTCCACTAGTCGGGGAGATTGAAGTTGATGAATCTTTCTTTGGCCCTCGGCGCGTTAAGGGAAAACGCGGTCGCGGTGCTTACGGTAAAACGATTGTATTCGGTGTGTTCAAGCGTAACGGCAAGGTCTACACCGAAATAGTGCCCGACTACTCCAAAGCCACGCTGCAAGCCGTTATTCGTGGCAAAGTCGCGCCTGAAAGCATCATCTATTCCGACGGCTGGCGTGGTTGCAATGGCCTTGTCGATGATGGCTATGGCAAGCATCTCCGTGTTGATCATGGCCGCAACGAATTCGCCAGGGGCAAAACCCATATCAACGGAATCGAGGGCTTCTGGGGCTTTGCAAAATCTCGTCTCACACGATTCCGAGGAGTGAGCAAGGCAACCTTTTTCTTGCACCTTAAAGAGTGCGAGTTTAGATTCAATTATCGTGAGCAGAATATGTATCGGGTGATCCTCAAAATCATCCGAAAAAATCCTCTGTTCTAGTCATGACCCTTTTCTTAATCTTTCCTTCAGGTAAAATTGATCCCCGTTTGCATCAGTCCCAGCAGGTTGATATTTTGGGCATTTTCTGTAGTATTGGCGGCAAGTACAAGGAACTCCGCCTGACTCATCCCGCCACTGAGCATACCTAGAAAGGTGTTTAGGTCGCTCGTCGATGGCGCGATGCCAATCACCGATTTGTACAATTGGCTGACCACCGCCGCGTTGTCCCGTGATCCGGCTAGCTGGAGAAAGAGATCCGTGTCGAGCGCCAGTTCCGCCACCTGCGCCATGGACCAGCCTGCGTCAAACAGCGTGAGCCCGGCGCCGACACAGCCAGGGGCCAAGGTTAGATAGTGTTCACCAAAAGCGGCCCCAATAATTCGTGCCGTGGCCCCTGCCGCGCCATCGAGGTCAAGAGCCATTTGTATGTCGGCGAATTGCAGGCGTTCGATATCGCTCAGGGTATCTGTGCCGCTGCTTCCGCCACTGACGGTAAAACCGGAAGTGGTTTTGGTGATTGTACAGGCGGAACGTTTGTCGCTATAGACGCCTGTATCAATGCCTGACTGGCCATTCAGAGTATCGTTGCCTGCGCCACCGAAGAGGCTATTGTTAGCCGAGTTTCCGATCAGGCTGTCATCGCCAGAGCCACCGGTTGCATTTTCAATGGTCACCCCATAGGCAATGGCCAGATTGTCAGTGCCATCATAGGTGGCAGTAGTTATTGGCTGTGCATTTAAGGGCAAGGGGTCTGACTCGATCGTGATTTTTGAGAAATTTCCTGCCCGGAGGTCGATTATGCAGCCTTTACTAAAATTACTCACAGACAGGGTGTCTGTGCCGCCCGCATCCCAGATCGTCATGAAAAAAGGAGTGTGCGGATCGAAGGTGTAGGTGTCGTCGCCGGTATTGTAAGCCATGTTGGCGCCATAGAGATGTTGCATGACGGCGATGTCATAGAGCATGGGTGCTTCTGGCTGGATATCATAGTATCGCCAGCTGTAAAGGCCGTCTATTTCTGTGACTTCCAGGAAAGTGGAATGGGGATGTGCCGTATAGGACATCACCGTATACTGCCGCGATTCCGTATCGGGAGGGAGGATTGCTTCATCCGCAGCCACGCCAGCGTCGAAGGGATGCTTCAGCCCGAGAGCATGTCCCAGTTCATGGAGCATGGCAAGATAATTATAACTACCAAAAGCCCAACTATTATATTGGTAGTCAATACTATAGTCAGGGTTGACCCATATATCCCCCCCCCGGGCCTCTCCCTCGGCAGGATAATATGCATAGCCCCAATAGTCTCTGATTGCCGGGGTGAAGGTGAAGGCAAAACGTATATCGCCAACGTTGGTGGATGTTTCTGTTGTCTTGCTGAAGGCAAGGTTTGCGACATTTGCCCATTTTTGGAGGGCGGCCAGGGCAGAGGCCTGCTGGATTGTCGTGAATCCACTGGCTGCGTAATTGGGCTCATTGTCGGTCGAGGTCCAATA
The DNA here is from genome assembly GCA_026388695.1 of Deltaproteobacteria bacterium. GTDB lineage: Bacteria > Desulfobacterota > Desulfobulbia > Desulfobulbales > Desulfurivibrionaceae > Thiovibrio. The sequence continues at coordinate 15,202 of JAPLJH010000067.1, forward strand.
GGTGTCATCCCAGGTCGCACTGGCACCGTTGACATAGGGGAAACTGTAGGAAATACTAGCGCCAAGCCCCAAGGCGTCGCCCCATTTTATCCCGCCAAGTAGGGCGTCGATGGAATTTGTGCCTGTGGTGGACACCTCGGTGATTTGTATCGATTCCGTTGGACTGGTCATGTGGTTCACCCTTCGTGAATATATTATATTCCTAACAAAATATTCTTTATAAAAGACCAGAAACTGTCAACAGAAAAAACCTTCGGTGTAAAAAATAAGGGGCATGGTAATCCCCCCATTTTTAGCTGATGCCAGAAGTAGAGCCTAAGGCGCAGAGAGCCAGCTTCTGTTTCCTTGTTTCATGCTTGTTTCTTACAAATTTTTCATGCAATCTGCAACGCCTTCAACACCGGCAGCTGCTTCTCGGCAAAGGCAGCGGCCTGGCCGCTCAACTCGACAAGGTTCTCCTCGGCAGTCTCCAGCGTCTTCCCTTCCTTCACGATCTTTTGCCCTTGAGCGGAAAGAATTTGCCATACCATCTCTGCCCAGTCGGCAGGTTTCTTCTTGCCCTGGCTCATGGCCAGCAAGAAGAGCTGCTGGAAGCGCCCCACCGCTATCCCGCCACCGATCACCGGACTGACGAGATAGCTGATGTCGCTGCCTCCCCGTGCCTTGTTGATGAGGTGAGCGTTGAGCTTGTCGGTGCATTTCTTCGTCTTGCTGATCACTCCTTCGTCCTGCACTGCAGCCAGGTGGCCTGCGCCGGTGAGCACCACCATGGCCTGCGTGATCTGGGCAAAGACGATGCCATTGTCCTTAAGCGCCTGCTCAATCTGGCCGATGGTCTTTGGCTTGTGGTCTGCCAGGAGGTCAAGGATTGGATTATAGACCTCCTCGCTCATGGTGGCCTCCCCCAAAGAACCTGTAACCTTTAGAGAGGCATCAGGACGGTGTGCCACGAGAATCACCTTCTGCTGACGCAAGGCCTCGGCCTGCCCCAGCGCAGAGAGTCTGCGCGGCCCTTTCACCCAATAGTCACGGCGGAACTGCTGGTTCACCATGAAGTCACGTACCGATTCGCGGAACATGGTGTCAGGTATTTCCTTGAGGAACATCTGCTGGTCAGTGGTAAGGTTCACTGCCTCAATGTGGTCGAGGTAATGGGCGGAACAGGCATAACTCACCTTGGCTGGTTCCAGACAGTCTGCCATGGTGGCGAAATGCATGGGGAGCCAGTCGCGGTTAAAATATTCGTGCGCCAGATAATGGCGGCTATGTTCCTTAATTTTGTTAATGCGCTCTGCAATCTGGGGATTGGCAAGGACGTATATTGGGTTGGTAGCAAGGAGTTTCTCAGTAAAGTCCAGGGCTCCGTTGATGCGACTGACGATCCCCGTACCCTCTGCACCAATGATCTCGGCGTGCTTGGTCATCAGGTGACGCATGGGGGCAAAGGCCGCCCATCCCGGCAAGGTGTTGTAGCTGATGTAGAGCACACCGCCAACCTTGAGTTTGCTACGAATGAAGTCTACCATGCAGGCACGGTTCTCATCGGAGATCCAGCTCCAGATGCCGTGGATGCCGATGTAATCGAAATCTGGCAAGTCGGTGCGTTTGGCGAAGTCAGCAAAGGATTCGTCATAAAGTTTGGCGTCAGAACCACAAACATTCGCCAATTCTTGGGCAAAACCCGCTTGGGAAGGGTTGAAGTCGGTACCGTGCCATTGGGTTAACGATGCTGCGGCATGGAGATTGGCACTCAAGCCTTGACCATACCCCAGTTCGCAAGCAGCACCCATTTCCGGACACACGAGGCCTGCATTGAGAAAAGCCAGTTTTACCCGTAGCGGATTAAGCTCTTGATAGTAACCAAAGGTGTAACCAATGTCGGCCACATAGCCGGCAGTCCAGTCAGTCATCACGCCATCCTCAGTGTATTTTATGTATAATGCCTGCGACGTAATCGCCAAATCGGTTCAATTTTTACGCATAAGAGAGAGACAAAAACTAGAGACATTCATGATAAGTAAAGTCAAGGAACGGAATCAGAAAAGTCATAGAGAATATCTGGATCAATGGGTCCATAGATAACAGCGTCCCTCTCGATACTCCTCAGGCTAGTGGATTCATATCTGATTTTTGATCATGCACAATCAGCCCCATCATTCGTCAGCAACTTTCAATAGTCCTGTTTGACGAATGAGCCTCACCCAAAACCTGGACATGCAAAATTAGAGATTTCGGGCGTCCCGACATGCTGCTCCCTGAACTGCTCCGGGGTCAGATTGCCCAGCGATGAGTGTAAGCGAAACCCGTTGTAATCTCTTCGCCAAGCTTCAACTTTTTTTTGGCGTCGTCAACTGATAAAAACCAGTTGGTATTGAGGCATTCATCGCGGAAGCTTCCGTTAAATGATTCGATGAGCGCGTTATCTGTGGGTTTTCCCGGTTTGGAGAAATCCAAGGTCACCCCATTTTCATAAACCCATTTGTCCAGATCTTTGGAAATAAACTCAGCTCCGTTGTCTACCTGAATCCTTTCAGGATAACGGTCCCTAAAGAGCCGCAGCCGCTCCCTGACCTGGACTACTTCCTTCCCCTTAATCGTCTGGTCCACGTGAATGGCAAGGCATTCACGACTCAAATTATCGACTATAGTTAATGCCCTGATTCGACGGCCGTTAAACAGGTTGTCGGCAACGAAATCCATCGACCAGCACTGATCAATACTAGAAACCTCGGGGCGCTTCATCCGATGTGCAGCAGCTACGCGGCGTCTCGGCCGCTTATGGCGCAGGTCCAGTCCTTCTTTGCAATATAGCCGGAGACGCGCTTGTGATTGACGTGCCAGCCTTCACGTCGCAACAGCACATAAATCCGCAGATACCCATAACGGACCCGGATTTCGGCAATCTCACGGATGCGCTGTGTTAGTACACGATCATCCTTGGTCGACTTGTAGTAATAAACCGAGCGCTGCAGCCCCACCACCGCACAGGCTCTGCGCATGCCAACCCGGTAGGCCATATCAAGGCTGTCGGCCAAACGTCTCTTCTGGGCTGGCTTTAGAACTTTTTTGTGAGCACATCCTGCAGCATCTGCTTGTCGAGGCTGAAATCTGCCACCAGCTTCTTGAGCTGCCGGTTTTCCTCCTCCAGTTGCTTCAACCGGCGCAGTTCGCTGGGACCTAGCCCGCCGTACTTTTTCAACTCCTCACGATGCTCATTGGCCCATTTCAAAACCAGAGCCAGCGCTCGCCTGGGCAAGCTTTCCTCTATCACTTCGAGCTTCTGAATATCCACCAAGGCCTCATATTCTCCGTAAAGCGCATGGAAATGAAGTGGATTTTGTTCACCGCGGACATACATGTGAATAATAATACCAAAAAAACATGCTGACTGTTGGCATGGAAAGCTCCGTCTCCCTTCAAAAGAATATAAGAGAGTCGACCATACCTGTCAAGGCAGGATGCATCCCCAAGGACTGCGGCTTTTTTATGCAGTTCCTCATATTCATTCGAGCGCTGGTCACAGACGAGGCCGGCAATGTCAGGCCTTTATAAACGTGGCATGGACGAAATGTACCGCAATGGAAAAATTGGTCAATGGATAACGCGCACCCCCATTAGAACATGAAAAACCCCGTTACCATTCGATGGCGACGGGGTTTTGATTCACTGGACCCTCGGTGGGTTGAGGCTCAGTCGGATAATGGGGGGGGGTTATGTGAACAGAGGGTGTCAATAGATAAACAGATAACAACGTCCCCTATTCCCTCCTATTCCCTCCTATTCCCTCCTATTGCTTTCGTGGCCGACCGCGTTGCGCAGGCAGCATGGATAGGCCGAGGCGCTCAGAAATCGTTTTAGCGTAGGGGCTGTCACTGACAAACACCCCTTGCTGTGTAGCCGTGCGAATCAGCAATAGATCAGGATCATCTATGGAGCCGACAAACAATCTCCTGTAAGACTCCTGACGAACCTCCGGAATTTTCCCCATCGCAAGATATTCATGGTGCGAGGTCACCAGTTCGTCCTGTTCTCCATGTGCATTAGCCCGGTAGCTGCTCCATCGATATTCACCTGGAGCTGTTGCCATGCAGGCTCGAACCGGGTTGAGTTCAACATACCGCATACAGGTTAAAAGGTAACGGTCCGACTGCACGAACCCCGCCCTGTAACGCCCCTCCCACAAGCCTCCAGTTCGGTGATATGTACGATTTACATACTGTACGTAACGTCGGCCCATATCCTGCATGAGGCCAGGCAGGCTTTCTGCTTTGGGGGCTTCCAGTAACAGATGAATATGGTTGGTCATCAGGCAGTATGCATAAATAGAAATAGCCCTCTTGCGAGAATATTCCTCGAGCAAAGCAAGATAAAAAAAATAATCGTCGTCGGAAAAAAACATGGGCTGACGATCATTACCGCGCTGAATGACGTGCTGTGGAATTCCGGGGAGATGCAAACGGGGGCGACGGGGCATGGCTAGAGCAGTTTTTGAAGGTCGTCACGGGTTAGCTCACAGTCACGCAAGATTTGAGCAAGCAGCCCACGCCCGATATGCTCACCACGATGCACCGGAGCAACTGTGCACATGCCATCAGGGTGCCGCAGAAAATGGTGGCTGCCTTTAACACGGATAACCGTGAATCCCAATTTCATCAAGGCGCGGATGAGTTGCCTGCCAGTAATGGCCCGAACTGTACTCATACAGCTACTGCGACACGTTGTACGCCAACGAACTCATTCAGGGCGGGTTCTTCAACCTCAAGACAAAGCACTATCGCCTCTTTTATTCTTTCCATCAAGAGATCCAATGATTTTGCCTGGGTATGACAACCACGCAGGACCGGAACAGAGGCCACATAATATCCGTCTTCATCTTTTTCGATGACAACATTAAATTCACGTATCATGAACTGGCCTCTTGGCATGGTTAGCTTGAGCAATCGTATGTGTTAGATTATCGGTTGTTCGGCATTTCGTCAATATATCTAAAGGGTCTGACCCCTTTTACTTTAAGAATAAGGTGCCAACCAAGATTCATAACCGGAGGTTTCTAATGAAAGAATCAAATTTAACAAGGCTTGAAGAGTTTCGTCAACTGAAGAAAAAAATCCGGGGTTCGGAAGAGCACCTGATTGTCGGGATCGATGTGGCCAAGGAGAAGCACCACGCCTATTTCGGCACCGCCACCGGCAAATCGCTGTTGCGAAAACTGATCTTTGAAAACAACCGAAAAGGCTTTGAGACCCTGCTCCACCGAGCGGGGGCGATCATGCGCCAGGAGGGGCTGACCAAGGCGGTCTTTGGCGTGGAACCGACTGCCGACTACCACAAGCCACTGGGAGAGTTTCTCATTCACAGCGGCCACTCCCTGGTGCTGGTTGCAAACGGCGCGGTGAAACAGAACCGAGAGCTGTTGGACGGCAGATGGGACAAGAACGACACCAAGGATTGCGCCAACGCGGCAGACCTTATTTCTCAGGGAAAGGCTCTGTATTACGACCTGCCGGATTTGAAAATCCGGGATCTGCGTAATCTGGCCTCACTCAAAAAGAAGTTGAAAGCCCAGGAGCACAGCCTCCGGATGCGGATCAGAAATCATCTGGTGACCCAATTTTTTCCGGAGCTAGACGAATACTACGGCCACAGGGAAGGTGAAAATCTTGCTATCGTGAAGTGGTGTCTTAATCCTGCGCAGATTGCCGCCATGGATTTTGAGCAGTTCTTCCAGATGGAATATATTTAAAGGGTCTGACCCCTTTTATTCTTCCTAAACGCGGCATGGACGAATGCAACACAAGGATCAAATGGACCAATAGATAAATAGATACCAGCGTCCCCTTTACCTTATTTTGACAGTAGACATTTAGGTCTCCTTGCACAGAAAAACCCCGTCTCCTTGTGAGAGACGGGGTTTTGGACTTACAGTTCCCTCGGTGGGTTGAGGGGTTAGGGACTTAGCCGATACTCGGCATCAGTTCCAGATTATTATGCGATGATGTCGCCAGCAACACACAGGGCTGCAGCTTGAGCCATGGTTTGTGCTGCGGCTGCGTTAACCAAAATACAGCCATCAGCAGTAGCGTTATTATCCATGTTCATGAACAATACGCCCTGAGCATCAGTACCTGCGGTTCCATAAGAGGTCATATAGTAGCTCTGAGCATTTGCAGCGGCAAAGACAACATTTGCGGCTGTAAGAGCCTGTGCAAATGTCCAGGTGCTTGTTCCAGCTGCAGAAGTGAATTCAGATGCTGTAGTCCCTGCAAGACCAGTCTTAATTTTATCAACTGTTGTGGCAAAGGCGAGAATTGTGTCAGCAGTAGCTGCAGTTGTTGCAGCATTATCACCCTGGGCAAATACGAGCGTATCAACACCACCACCACATGTGATCACGTCAGCGCCAAGACCAGCAGTGACGGTGTCTGCACCACCATTGGTGGCGATTATGTCAACACCAGCCGTGCCAGTAATGGTATCAGCGCCCGCATTACCGGTAATATGGGTTATTTGCATACCGTTAGCAAGGGTTCCATCGAACGTCAGAGTGGACAGGTTAACCACACCAGCGGTAGCTGTCGTAACATTCACGTAGTCAGTAGCTGTTCCAGACCCCTGGAGGGTGTAAGTCTTTCCGGAAAGCTGCGCCGCATCAAATGTCATAGAACCTGCAGAAGTCAGCTTGATAATATCAAGGCCGGTGGCTGACAAGGAAGCCGCAGCAACGGTACCTGCGTTGGCAAGTTGCAGAGTATCTGCTGTGCCAGTACCGAAATCAATAGCAATGATTGCAGCACCAGACGCACCAGCACCCAGGTTAACCACATCGTTCCCATCGCCCAAAGTTGCAGAAAGGGTACCAGTAGTTAGCCCACTTGTGGTTATGGTATCAACACCGGTGCCACCCACAATAGCCATAATACCTGAGGTTAAACCAGTAGCACTTACAGAGTTGGTACCATTGCCCAGAGTCGCGGAAATCGTACCGGTTGTAGCAGCATTCGCGGTGATAGTATCGTTACCAGAGCCGGTTGTAACATCCAAAACACCAAGACCCGCCATAATACCTGATGCCGTTACGGTGTTATTCCCCGTGCCTGCGGTGATTGTCGTAGTGCCGGTAGTCACTAAAGTAGTGATAGTATCGCCGCCATTTTGGCCGGTATAAGTTGCGTTCTGCGTAGTTTGATTGAGCGTAATTACGTTGGCTCCTGAACCACCCTTCACCGTAGTATTGGCACCGGTTATTGCGGTATAAGTCAAGGCCCCAACCAAAGCGGAAGCGTCAGCAGTTGCGGCCGTACCGTTGGTAACCTTCACATCGTTAGTACCTGTGAGCTTGACATCGTTGGTACCCACGTTCAAGGTGGAGTAGGTGGCATCAACGCCGGCAACAGCGGTAGCCGCTGAATTCACTGTCAATGTCTTGATACTGGAAGAAGCTATCGAGGTTTGTAATGCGGCGGTATTGTTAAGTGTGGCAACATCAGTTGCTGCGGCACCCGTAACCTTGCATGCAGTCAGATCTGCGGAAGCTGCAAGCACAGCCCCAGTCGCAACAGTCAATGAAGTAGACGCATTCAATCCAGCGCCCAACACGAACGAATTAGCACCAACTTTGCTAATGTCGCAGGCGTTACCGGCGGCGGCACCAGTCGTCTCAACGGTCAGTGCAGCGCCGGCAGTCAGAGAGTTAGTAACGGTCTCTGTGGTTATAGCCGCTGCAGTTGTTTTAATTGTGGTAGCCACTGAACCGGTGACAGTCAGATTGGTAGTAATCGCGTCCACCGTAATGGTGTTGGCCGCCACCTTATTATTGACCGTAAGCTTTGCCAGCGTCCCGGCATTGGTAATTGACAGCGTACCGTTAGCAACGACGGTTGCCGCATCAGTAAGGGCCGATGTACCCGCGACAGAAACACCAGTCGCAGCAGCAGCATTCACTGTACCGGTAGTCAGACCGTTGACGGTCTGAACGCCCGTCATGCCGGTGCCAAAGTTGAAAGTATTTGCGCCAGCAGCGGTGATAGTGCTCGTACCCGCAAAACCGAGCTTGGTAGAATTGATCGCAACGGTGGCACCCGTAACATTGGTGGCATCAAACAAAGCCGCCGTAAAGCCTGTCCAATCTACGTTGATATTTTCAATCTTGGTGACCGTGGCAGCGCCGTTGATGGCGTTCATCGTCAGATTCATCGTATCGCTGTCGGTAGATGACGTATCAACGATAATATCGTTAGCAGTCAAGGTCGCCAATGCGCCTGTCAGCGTATCGTTAGCTGTGGTAAGGGTTGGGATGTCCGCGCCAGCAGTAAGCGCGATGGTCACACCCGGGGTGGCGGCAATGGCAGTGGCTACTGAGGCTGCAGCATCGGTTACGACAGCGCATGGAGCAGTCAACTGGCTGATAGCGGTATATACCGCGCCGGCTGGACTCAGCGCATAATGGGCGCCCACCTCCGCACGATTAGCAAACACGGCTTTGGTGGCCAGCAGATCGGCATCGGCGCCGGTGTAATTATTAATGAGACTCGTCAGGGCAACCATGGCATCGCCACGGGTGGCATAAGCAGGCAGAGCTCCGGCAATGAGGCTCGTCCAAGCGGTTTGCGTTGCGGCAGACACGCTGGTGCCAGTAACCATCTTGGTAACAACCGCCGCAGCAAAATCAGCGTTGCTGGCCGTAGAAGCAAAATTGGCAAAGCCAGAATTTGCAGCGTAGGCATTCAGAAGCACCGTATAAATCGCTGCCTCAGACCCCCCTGCATCAAGATGCGCCGTCCCCGCAGCAACCAGATCCGCAGTGGCTGCGGAATCTAAAATGCCACCAAACATCTTGACAACCTTTTGTGCGTTGGCAGAATAAATCGATAAGTTCGTTGCCATAGCTGTGCATCTCCTTTCTCAAAATGAAATTAGTTTTTTTGCGCAGGACTGTTCCCCACCCCTGCATCCAACAACTCTTCTCTTCTCAATACTGTGCTACGCATGTCGGCAGCGCCAAATACCCTGTCGCTTTCCTTCCCTGCAAACCCCCTCCCGTTCTTCTTTTTTAAAGCTCGGGGAGGAAGAAAACTTTAACAGCGACTTGCCGCCACTTCTGCAGGTTTCTTCCTGATATATAAGTATCCTTTCCCAACAGGGGGAAGGATGATTTGAATTCTTATACCAGCATCACAATAGCGTTGCAACTTTTTTTTCAGCAAATGCAAGGGGCTACACACATTTTCTGAAATTTCCCCTTTTCCACAGCCCTCCACCTCCTCATCTTTTCCTCTTCATCACCAGAAAACTGCGAATAAACGGAAGGTTACTCCCTCTTCGACCCGCCGCCCGGAGAGCCAGCAAAAAAATACCGCCAGGCCTTTCGGGCGGCAGCCGCCACCCCTTGCTCTTTCCACAGCACAAAAAAACGCCGGGCAAGATATCGACACACTGCCGGATCGAACAAATTACCCAGGCCCAGATTTTTCAAGCCCGGCGGCAAAAAGCCGGTTGTTTCAGGGGAAATCCTGCCCGCCATGCGTGCACTCAGCTGCCAGAGGAATGGGCTGGTTGCTTCCGGATGGCGCAACACCTCGGAAACAAAGGTGGCGTAGGACAGGTTCCAATGGTCCCGGCTTGGCTGGGTAACGGTGTTTTCCCCTGTGCGCAGGGAAATGGTGCAAAAATCTTGCTCGACGGTTCGCACCTCGACCCGGGCCGCGCTCAACACCAGCAGCAGCAAAAAATAGTCTTCATAGTAATCGCCGCGGGCCGCAACCCCGGCAACTCTATCCCGTAGAGTCTCGACAGGAAAAAGCATACTGCAGATCGGGGTATGATTATCTCCGGCCAGGGCAAGAAAAACGCCCTCGGCAACATAGCGGCCCAAGGGACGAGCATCCTTGAGTTGCCAAGCGCCACCCTTACCAGCCCCCCAGTCCTCTTCCGTCCGCAGGGAGTTGCCGACCACCAGCCGGGGAATTCCAGGGGCCAAGGCCCTAGCCAGTGGCCGGATAGCGGACGGCAGAACAAAATCATCATCATCGACAAACCAGAGATAATCAGTGGCCGCCCGTTCCACCGCGCCAAGCAGTACCTCGGTCCGGCTAAACCGCCGTGGATTGGGAGGGATCACCCAACCATCCAGATCAAGGCCAGGGAAGAGCCGCCGCAGCCGGGCCAGCTCCGGCTCCATCACTGCGGCGGGTTGATCACTAACGATCCGCACCTTGAACTCGACCAATTCCGGGGCCTGCTGGGCCGCAACGGCAAAAGAGGCTACCGCGCGGGTCAGAAGTTCGGGCCGGTTGAATTGGGTCCGGCAGCCAATGGTCACCGAGGGACGGCGGCGTGCCGCCAGCGCCCGATCAAAAAGGGCCACCACATCCTGCTGCTCGCCGACTTGACCCGGAAGTTCAAGATAGCGATAGTCCTGCCGCTCACTGGTATCCACCCATCCATTAATAGTAGGAAGACTATGGTTCAGAAAGCGGCGGACCAGATACTCCTGAAAAACACTCGTTCTGATAAAACACTGAAAGGCCTTGTTGTCTCCGCCAGAGAGATGCATGACAAAGAGGCGACGATCACAGAGGACAGACAGACCGCTGCGCAGACTTTCCAGACTGAGGACAATGTCGTAGCCATGAAACCCGGAGATGGAGGGCATTGCTACCCCGGCGGCGGCGAGGGCCGGCACATTGAGAAGCATGAGGTTGCCATCAATGCCCAACACAGGCTCAGGGGCCAGGCCATGTTGCGGCCCACCATGGGGGTCCTTGATGTAGCGAAAAATCTGCCGCCCATCCCAGGAGATTCCGGCATTGCCGCAGACCCCCCAACAGGCCTGGTCACGGGCAAGCTCATCCAGCAAGTCGTGAACCGCCGTCGCAAACCCCAAGCCGCACCAGATATCATCATGACAGAGCAGGACCGGTTGCGCATACTCCGAAGCGATTATCCTGGCAATAAGCTGATAATAGGACTGACAGCCCAGTTCCGTGACAATCTCCAAGCCATCGAGAACAGTGGCCCGCTCCCGCCATTGGCCGGCGGTTTCCGGAGAGCGGCAGACAACCACCATCCGCAGACGAGGACGACCGAGCAGTTCAGGCGAAAGAAGCGGCTTGGCGTGTGGCGCAGATTGTTCAGGCTGTTCGAAGTTCATGGAACCGATTGAATCCTAGGATTTTGAGTTGCGGCACATCCACCTTGCCGGAATACCGGATGACTCCCGGCTTGACCGCCAGGTAACTCGTAAGTATCTGTTCCTTGAAGGAGGCCGGAAAGGGGGCCGCCTTGAGCATGGTCAAGGCCTGCGCCTCCCCTTGCTTACCAAAAAATTTATAGGAAATAACCAAAAAATTCCGGCCACAAAAAAAATGTTCGTGGTAAAAACGGTCTGGCCGGTACGAAAACAAGCCGGTGAAGTGGGCGGCAAGGGCGGCAGGCTCGTAGATGACGCGATAACCGGCTAACCACACGCGCCAGCTGAGATCGACATCCTCGGTATAAAGAAAATAAACCGGATCAAAACCGCCAAGGGCGCGAAACACCGGGGCGGAAATCAGACTGAAGGCCCCGCTGGCCCAAGGGGTTTCCAAGGTTTCCGCATCGTATTCCTTTGGGTGCTCGCCTGGCCATTGATGGGCCTCCACAATCCCCGCCCCCTCCTCCCTGGCAAAACGAGCAAGAAGCCCTTCCAGGCAATGCTCCATGGGGAAACTGTCCGGATTGACCAAAAAGAAACACTCCGGTGGAGCCGCCTGCTGAACCAAAAAATTTACCCCCTCGCCGAAGCCGATATGCTCCGAGGGGCGAGCGGACGACCAGTCGTGGATCCGCACAGGGGAATGGCCGACCTCGGCAAACAGGGCCTGATTATTCTGATAATTAACAAGATGCAGGGAAAGCGCCCGACCAGCAGGCAAACTTTGGCTGGCAAGAGCGGGGATGAGAATATCACGAATGCTCGCGACATGTTGCTGCCCGTAAACGCAGAGAACCGGGATGCTTTCCGCCGGGCCTTGTAACTGTTGCGCGAGGATCATTGTTCCTGTTTGCTCTTTGTTTTTTTAAACATTGTGGCCACAAAACGCAATGGCGCGGTAATCCTCCAGGATGTACTGTGATACAGGTCCGCAATTTGCGCTTCCTGCCAAGCGACAACCTGCTGTAGGCCAACAATCCTGCCCTCCCTTGCGGCAAGGGTATGATCCCGCTGGACGACCAGCTGCTCCAACTCCATAATCCGAGCAGCCTGTTGATCGGCCATCTGCTCCAAGCCGATGATCCTGGCATCCCGCTGGACGATGGAGCGCCGATAGAAGGACAGCTCTTGAAACAAAGCTGGCAGTTCCCCAGCGAAATCACGGACGGTTGCGAGGACAAAGGCTTCAGCGCTGACAACCTGCGGCCCCATGACATAGGCCCGGAAGCGATTTAGTCCCGCGATCCGCTCGTCGTAGGGCTGCTCCGCCAATTGGGAATGAAAGCAGAGCATAGCCTGCCGTTTCTTTTCCGCCACCGCGCTTATATCAAGAAGCAATGAGGGACAGGGAAGAGGGAACCCGACCTCATACCAGACCACCGTCCAGTTTCCTCCCTGCCGTCGAAGAGCCTCGGCACCTGCATAGGCAAGGGCCTGGTGATCTGGATGCAACTCCGTGGGGCTGGGCAAGAAGATCAGATCCGGCTCCATCTTGTGCAACAAAGCAGATAACCGCGCCACCAACCCATCATGACAGACCAGCCCACGGTCTGCCAGCTGCCAGAACTCGGGGGGAGGAAGCCCCAGAACTGCTGCCGCGTTGCAGGACTCCTTCCTCCGGATCGTGGCCAATGTCCCCTCGGCACTCTCGCCGCCCAAGCCCCCATCGGTGACGACAACCACCGAAACAGCAGCCCCCTGCTCCTGTAACAGAGCTAGCGCTCCGCCACAACCAAAAACCTCATCGTCGGGGTGTGGGGCAAAGGCCAAGACCTTTCGCGCCGGAGGGAATACCCAGGACATAGCTGCCAAAAATTGTTGTTCCCCGAGAATCATGTCAAGTGCCTGAAGAGTCTATAAACCATCCGCATCAATACACGGACAGGAGTGGCCACGGTTCCATTATGTAGTAGTGGGTCCATTAGTGAAACGCGCCCTTCCAATTCGGCGATTCTCCGCCACTGCTCTGCAATGGTCTGTTGCAATTGCTTCCCTGTCGCCGGGGGAAAAGATGCTTCGCTATAGGCCCGCCGGATCAGGTCCCGCCGATCTGTATAAAACTGTGCCTGGTCTTGCCTACCCCAATCATTCGCAAGACCAGAGGCCTTTTGCAGGTGGACATAAAATTCATTGCCGCTTGTCGCTGTAACGTCAACAATCTCAAAGGCAATAAGTCCGAGAAAACGAAGATCCGCCAAAATAAGCTCACAGGAGGCAGGCGTAAAAACCCAGCAATGGGTATCCCGGTAGAGTTCGTCCGGATTGCCAACAAAATCCTGCCACATTGCAAATGCCGTATGAAGGCTGTCAAACGGGAGGATGGAAGACATGTCCTCCGCGAGAGGGAAACTGATGGCCTCTTCGCCATTCATCACCCTACGCGCCTGTAGCGACCACCGTTCGAAAATCTGCGCTTGCGTCGGCCGTTCCCGCTGTTCAAAAAAAGCAGCAAGCAATTCCGCCAATGAGCTGTGGGGCCTGAAATAATCAAAGCAACACCTCCGGTCGGGAATTGCCATGGATAACACGCCGCCGGGGCGAAGAACCTTTTCGCATCCCTGCAAAAATTTTAGCGGATCCGGCAGATGTTCAAAATTATGGGAAGAAACGATATAATCAAATGTTCCCATGGTATCACTAGCACCAACAAGGTCAGCAATGCAGGTGGACGAGCCGACAAAATCAACCTCTTCGATTCCAGCAATGGCGGATTCTGGAATGCCCGGATCGACACCCGCACGTTGCCGAAGGGTTGCGGTATCGAAGACGTCGAGAATCCGGCAATTATAACCGGAACGCTTCGGTGCCACAGGATTGCACCACGGACCAATTTCAATACCACGCCCCTCGCGTGTCACAAATCTAGCAAGTTCTGCTGATCTACCCATGTGCCGTGCTACCCCTCACAACCCTTTATCCTGCCAGGTTTTACTTGAAATCTGTGTCCCCACCTGTCAACCAGATACGGCCAGCTATCTCCGCAATGGCAGGCCCGGCTGTCCAGCCATTGGTAGGCACCTCAATGCCGGTATCAACAATGCGGAGCGGTGGCACCTGCGCGACTACCACCTCCTGCAACGGTTCGCTGGCCCAACAGTAAAGCTCACGGGAACCGGTTTGATACGCTGTCATACGTGCAGCTTCAATAACTCCCGGCAGATAGGTACGCCGGGATACCCAGTCCAACAATTCAAGGCGGTCTCCATCCTGCCGACAGGCGAACACCGCGCAGGGCCTTCTCAAAAAACGATGATAGACCATTATATTCCGATAACCAATACAGGGGTGCTGCATATAGCGATGAATCCAGTAGGCAGCATCGCGCACACCAATAATCAAGTCTTCTGACTCGGCCTCCATCTCATGCCATAACAGGTCGATGGCATGATGATCTGCATGGTTATTTCCCTGTAATTCACGAAGCTGGTACCAAAACATGTTCCTTACGGTTGACGGTTCCCATACCAGTTCGTTGATATGAGCAATCGGGGTTACATATAATCCTAACTTCAATGGAAGCTGCAAAGCCCGCTGGTTTGGAAATCCATAGCCAATGAGATGAGGAGTGCCATACCCCATATACTGTTCAAAATGTGTGGCCGTGGCAAGGAAGAACGCCCCCTTGCGCGTAAAAGCCCCTCGTGCTTTGGAGGCAACCATGGCGTCAACAGATTGCATGGCTTGCTCTCTACGTCCAAAGTAGTTAATCCGCCGTGGTAATCCTCCGTAATGGGCTACCAATTCGCCATCTTTCCAGACACCGACGGCGGCACCACGACCATCACCATATTTCCAGTGCCAATGTTCTGGAGTCAGAGGCAGGCCAAAGACCTCGCAAAAGAGACGTTGTACTGCTTGACCATGTGCCGGGCGAATCCGACCAACACGCCAACCCGGTCGCTGCGTACGGGTAAAATGCAGCAGGGCATAGCCAAAACGCCCCGTCTTGTAATGGTCTTGATACTGTCTGTTCGCCACAATAAGCCTATCTATTGCGGCTGGCGTGACCCCTGGCAATGCACCAAGACGATCCCGATGCTTGAGGAGAGCCTCTGTCAGAAAATCGATGGCTGGCACCGCACCGGCAGACAGATCAAGATTGAGGGCACATGTAAAACCAAACCGTCCGGCCAAATCAATAAAATGTTGCTTGAGGTGGAGGCCCTCTTTTCCGGAGACTACACGCCTAAGAGCCCATTCATCCAAGATGAGAAGTTCTCCATGCTCCTTCAGCAGCGCATCAGTACGCTCCAGCAGATCCAGCATCGAAATATATTGAGCGCTCTCATGAAACAGAATGATGTCCCATGCCCCTTCCTGCTCGTGGAATGATTCAAACGGTGTGCATCTGAAGGACAGATCATTACCATGACGCATGCGGGCCATAGCAAGCTGGGCAGCATCAACATTGATACCCGTCACCTGACGGCCTGATGCTGCAAGCAGGGCTGTCAGTCCGCCAAAGCCACACCCCACTTCGAGAATAGAGCCCTCTGCTGGCAGATATGCCAGCAGCAGCTCAACTGCTCGCTCCTGGGCCTGCAAAAACGGCTCTGCAGCATGCTCAAAAAAACCGTAATGCAGCTGGCCGGCCAGCCCGGTTTCCCATTCCAGTAAGGAAGCGTATACGTTCCGGGGAAAAATCAAAGAAGATAACTCACTCATACGTTATACCCGTTGCAGGTGTGCAGGTTGGCGTATTGTGATCTACCGCTCAATCCGCCACCTGAAACGTTGCGAAATGCTGCTGCCGGGGGCACTCATGCGCATCCAGTATTCTCCGGGGCCAAGACGTTCCCAAAGAGAAGCTCCAAGCTGAAATGTTTCACCCACCCCCCAGTGGTACACCGCAGGTACACAAAGCGGATGCGGACTCAATTCCAATAGCCACGAGGGTTGCAGCTCCCTGGATATCTGCAAGAGGGGCGGATGATTGCAAACGCCAAGATCGCAACTTGTAGGCAAACTAATTGGCATTTTCACCGAGTCCAGCACCCTGCTTAAAAAGTAAAAGATACCCCGCCGAAAGTGTCGTGCAACGTAGTGCTGACGACTTTCCTCCGCGAGCTTCGTTTTACTCTCTGCAGCACGCCACTCATGGACAACAGTCGCAGACGGCAAAAAGAAAAGCTTATATCCCACGCTACGTATGCGTCGACAGAGATCCGCATCCTCATAGTACATAAAAAAGGCCGGATCAAACAGCCCTCCGGCGGCCTCAACTGTAGCCTGGCGCAACAGCATGTGACCACCGGAAAGCATCCTCTGTTCACAGGCACCCGAGGAGTTGAGACAACGCAAGGCCCAGCAACGAAACCCAAGGCTAACCTTGTTTCCCAACCAGGAAGAACACAAGGCAAGGGCCATGCCGAGTTCCGTGAACTGGCGAGGCAATTGTCCTGGCGGGAGCAGCCATTTCTGCGCCTCGTCCCAATAAGCAAGAGGTGCTACAGCGCCAGCCTGCGGGGTCTTTTGCAAAAAATCCACCAGGGTGCCAATACAACCTTTGAGGACAAAGGCATCCGGGTTAAGCAACAAAATCCATTGATATCGGGCTTTGCCGTACCCCAGGTTACAGGCCCTGCCGAAGCCAATATTTTCCGAGGTGACAATACACTCCACCTGGGGCGGTAGTAGCAAACGCAATGCCTGAGATTCGGTTTCGTTTTCACTATTATCAACGACAATGACCTGGGCATCCGGCTGATCAGCGAGCACGCTCGCAACGGCACGGGAAGTTAGTTGATGATCCTGGTAGTTGACGATGATTGTAGTAATCATTGTTTTTTTGAAAGTACAATATGTGAAAGCGTTGAAAGGCTTTCTTCATCTATCATAAAACCTGCGTTACGATAATGCGAGATGACCTCCTGAAAACCGGAAATCGGAGCGACATGCTGTCCCTCTACCCGGCTAGGCATGAAGCCGTTTTCTTGTAGCAACTGTAGTAACGAGTGCCTCGTATAAAACCTCAGGTGAGTGTTGCATAAAATTCCTGCAGGCCCATAGTCCCACCGACCAGCCAAAAGATCCTCCACGATGGACCAGTGGCCAATGTTGGGGACGCTGACAAGCAGTGTCCCCCCAGGATTGAGTAACTGCCTGATCTTTTCCAACAGACATCGTGGTTCAGCAAGGTGCTCCAACACGTCCAAACAGGTAATACAATCAAATTTTTCTTGTATATCAAGGGTAAGCACATCTCCCGCCCATACCTGATCAAGCACTTCCGTCGCCGCACCGGCCTCATGGATATTCATTTCAACCCCGGCCACACGACAGCCTAAAGCGGCCTTGACCGCAGAACCAAATCCGCCTCGGGAACACCCAATATCGAGTAGTGAATTCGTCCCGAGAGGAACGAATGCGACCATATCAGCACGAGTTTCACTGTAATAATCGAAAAAGGGATGAATATAGGCATCAAGAGCGATTGAAACCTCCCTGACCGGCAGGGTAAGCGGCAGATCAAACGGATCTTCTGGCAGTAATCGGTCGACAAGATATTCTGCTCGGGTCAAAAACATCCATGGTTTACGGTTGTCATAGGGTATGCACTGTGATTGCTGCCTGTTCATCTGCATGATGAACTGTTCAAACCCTCGCAAGGTAAAATAGTTTGCCAGACACGCCGGATGATAACCCCTTACATCACTTGGCAAGATTGCAAGCTGATTGGTATCAGCATGCAAATGCATCGAAAGAGTCTGGTACACCCCAGAAGCGACCCACACCGCAGGCTCTCTGACAAACAACACATCGCCAGATACCGGCAAGTGCTGTGCCACAAATTCCTTCAGTGAACACGACATATCTTCAGCCTGATACACCATCCAATTAGCTGCCGGAATCCCAGAGCGCAGCATCCTGAAGCAAAGTTGCAACTCGTCAGAATACTCGTATGACGGCGTAACAGAGGTAAAGACTGTCAATTTGGAGTGCATTTAAACCTGCTTTCGTCAAATTGGTTAATAATCGGCACACCTGACCATTGCCAAGGTTCAACAATGACGAGCGAAGAAAGACGATCGGCAAATGCCTGAAGAATACCGTCCACATCGTCGTCATCGGGGAATGGTGGTTCAATTCGCAAACAACGACGGAAAAGAAAATCCTTCTCAGGCTCGATTGTGTTCCAGGCCGTTAGGAACACCGCTTTATACTTTTGCCCTAGCTCTACTGTCCGAGCAGGCAAGGATGATGTCCTCCCCATAAAACGGACAGGACGACGCCCCGCACCAAAAAGTGCCCGCGGAAGATCAAGCAATACAACCAACATACCCCCATTACGACACATAGTTACCAACTGTCGGTCCAGTTTGCCTGCATAGTTGGCATATATCCACCCCCCTCTCATCCGGTGTTCCGACAAAAAATAATTGATACGCTCAAAGCTACGACGCGGATACGAGTTCGAAGGCGCTACGCTACGAGCCAAAGAGCTCGCCACAATACCAACTTGAGCCAACGCAACAGAAAGCGCGTAGAAGTTACCCACATGCCCTGTAAGAAGAATGATAGGTCTATTTTGCCCCATGACTTTCTGTAGGTGCTCAAGCCCTTCAACTTCAAACCGAGGTGAGCCCAAATAGGCGAAAGCATCACTCTCCCGTGCCACTTTGACTTGTAACGCACGCTCTACTGCATCGTCAATCTCCTTTTGGACAGGATCTCGACCGTTATATTGCCACAAGGTCCGCAAACCAGCCTCAAACAGAGAGGCTTCGGGTGCCATCGCACGACAGATTCGCCGCCAGCGAGACATCCCACGATGTCCCGCAGCCCAATGCGGAAGGTCATAAAAATAATAAAGCCACTCTTGAAACGGAGTCATCTGGCACCCCCCCCAACAAAAACTCGCTCGAGGCGTTGTGCAACCATAGCTGCACGACACCTCTTTGCCACGACTTGTGGGCCACGTCTTCTCAGTTTCATCTGATATAAAGGATTACGAAGCAGGTTAATGGCCGCCTCTGCCATCTGCCGCGGAGAACCTTGCGGCACAAAGACCGCATAGTCCGGACTCGTGTCAAAACTAAGATAGGAAGAAATCTCAGTCGCAACACAGGGGATTCCGCTAGCCAAGGCTTCGGCAAAAGGCAGACCAAAACCTTCCTGCTGAAGGGAGGAAGCCAACAACAAGTCTGTATTTCGATATACCCCGGCCAAGCAACGAGCTGACAATGACTTACGGTATGACTGGATAGAGGTTATGGCGTCTTCTTCAGGAGAACATGGCTGGCTCGCAACTCGAGTCAAATGTATCCGTTGGCCACAGGCCCGCATCAAGGCTACAGCATATAATGCATCACCAATCGCCTTGACCACCGGCCCGAAACTACCCACAATTAACACCCGGACCGGAAGGCCAAACAATCGCCTCAAAAATGAGCGCAACGGAAGAACCGAAGGACGGAAGGTCTCCATATCGACAATTTGACCAACACAATGAATCTCAAAGGCTTCTTTGCCATAAATTTGTTGCAGCCGCTGCTGCAACCAGCTTCCTATGGTTATTTTTGGGATAGGCGTTTGATATGCCTGAAAAATATCCGCATATCCCTGTGCGTATTCGACAAAATCCCCTTCATATCCCTGACAGAAGTGAAACGTGTGTTTGCAGCCTAATTGTAATGCCGGTTGCACAGTCGTCCAAAAGGTTGCCACTACTACATCGGGCACATCGTCCAGATGGAAAGGACAGGCCAGATTATTAATATAATTTACAGAAATCTGAAAAGGATACCAATCATGGATACCACATTTCGCCCGGATGATGACTTGATGACCACGAGCGCCCAGAGCTCTTGCATGATCAAAAACGACCCGCACACCCCCTGAAAGTTCCGTTGATTCAAGTAAATAGCATATTTTCATAGCCGTTCTGCAACATCCCAACGCATATCTGTATCGGTTACTGCTGCCATACATGGGGCAAGGCAACCACACCTTGGCCCAGTCCCTGTTGACTTACTTGTAAGTTCAGACAATGTTTGGACATGTCATAAAGATGCAGAGCCCTCTCGCAACCAAGAAAAACCGAAACAAAATATTCACCCTTCAGAAGCGCCAAGGCGGGAAATACTATTGTCGCTTGCCCCCTACCAGATTCATCCATTTGAAGGGTAACATGATCCTCGGCAGAACATACACTCGTAACCCCCATCCCCGATACCGTATCAAAGCCAAGAGCCACACTGGGAGTGTGTAATTTAGGATCAATAAAAAATTCAACTGTTATGGACAGAGTGCTCTTAAGCGACATAATTCGTAGCGACGTGCCTATAACGCCATCCACCGCCCCATACGCATTAAGAATGCGCCCGCCCATTCTTGAGGGCATTATTTCAGCCGATGCGTTCACAGCATCACCGCCAAGCTCTGAATCCAATGCTGCCTGATAAGCTACTGTCACCCGTGCTGCAGTGTCCACCAAACGCAAATTCCCTTTATCAAGCCAAAGAGCCCGGTCACAAAAGGCCTCAACCTGATACAATGAATGCGAACAAAAAAGTATCGTTGTCCCTTTGGCCTTAAGTTGCATAATACGATCAAAGGATTTTCGGGCAAATGCACCATCTCCCACGGAGAGTGCTTCATCAATCACCAAAATATCCGGATCAACACTCGTCGCAACCGAAAAAGCAAGCCGCACATACATCCCGCTGGAATACGTTTTAACCGGTTGGTCAATAAAATCACGAATTCCAGAAAATTCGACAATCTCCTCAAATCGCGTAACGATTTGCGCCTGGCTTAAGCCCGACACAGCGGCACTCAAAAATACGTTCTCACGCCCAGTAAATTCGGGGTTAAAACCGGCACCAAGTTCCAAAAGCGCAGTTACTCGGCCCCGAACCGAAATAGAACCAGTTGTTGGAGCCAAAATTCCGCACACCAGTTGAAGTAGGGTAGATTTTCCCGAGCCATTGCTGCCTATAATTCCCACCACCTCACCGGGCATGATTTCAAGATTAACACCACGCAAGGCCCAGAACTCCCGATAATACTGCCGATGCGACCGAAGCAGCATCTGTAACAGCCGATCACGGGGGGTTTTATAGATCTGATAACATTTCCCCAAATTTTCGAGGCAGATAACAGGGGTCACAAGAGAGCCTTGATTTGCCCCATGACACGGGAGGGCCTTTGGTTAGAGGACATCGGCAAATCCCTTCCTGGTTTTTTGAAACCAGGCAAAACCGAACCAGGCCACCAAAAAAGAAAAACTCGTAATCAGACCCAGATAACCCCACCTCGGGAATGCGCCAAAAATGAGCAGCCCACGGGTCTGCTCGACAATAAAGGTCAATGGATTACAAAAAAGAAAAACCCGATACGCTTCAGGAATGGCAGCAAGAGGATAAAAAATTGGTGTAAAAAACATTAGGATAGTGACCACAACTCCAACCATTTGAGAAACATCACGAAAGAAGACTCCAAGCGCAGCCAAAAACCAGGAAATACCCATAATTACCAAAACAAGCGGCAATATTACCAATGGGAGCAGAAAAACGCTAGGATGCGGGAACCCAATAATAATAATAAAAAACATCACCCAGACGATAAAGCTGACCACAGCATGAAACAATGCGGCGCCAAAAGCGACCCAGGGAAGGATCTCCAGCGGAAATACGACTTTTTTGACATAATTTACGTTGGACAGGATCAAAGAGGGTGCACGGATCACACATTCGGCGAACAGGTTGAATACCAGCAAGCCAGCAAAAAGAACTAACGCAAATTCTGCCTTTGATTCGGCAGCACCCCCTCCCCAACGTGCTTTGAATACCACGCTGAAAACAAAGGTGTACACGGCAAGCATGAGCACCGGATTGAAAAATGACCAGAGGATGCCAAACACCGAACCCCGATAACGGCCAACTACCTCTCGAACAACCAACACTCTAATCAAACTGCGATTAGCCCAGAGGCTCTGGGCCATAGCATGTGGCGATGTAGAAAAATTTTGCATCAGCAAAAAACCTTTTTCAGGGCGATGTTAAAAACCAAGCCTGGAACCATGGTCACATCCGCCGGAAAAGGACTGCGACCAGCAACCCTAAATTCTCCGCCAGAGTCTGGCGGTAAATACCTGCACGATTAAAACCAAGAAGCCTGGGCAGCAGTGACTGCCCCCGCGACTCCGTCCATCCCTTGAGAATCCGCCGGTTTTCCGAGAGGAGCATCCGGTCCACCTCCTGTAGCGCCTTAAGATTTCTGGCATTCCACTCCTTAAACCGCCCCTTGACTAGCAGGGACATCCGCACCCGGCTGGCCTGCCAACCGGTGTTGGCCCCCACCAGGTTGTTGTCGTGCTGCCGATACCGGAGCGACGGAAGAGGATCATAGAGCACCCTGCCGCCGCAGCCAGTAACAAGCAGATAGGCCCACCAGTCGTGAGCAACGATCCCGAGTTCAGGACCAGCCTCCAGGAGCAGCGCGCGAGCGGCACGATTGAAGACCATAGTATTTCCTCCGCCGATATTTTGCACCAGGGCGTTAGCAAACCCTGGAGGCCGAGAAAAAAGAGGGGACAGACCAATATCCCGACCGACCTCGTCAATGAGGCGTGTACGTGAACAGTAAAGAGCGGGCACCGTGCTAGGCAACGTCTCCAACCAGGTCACCGCCCGGCGAAGCTTGTCCACCTCCCAGATATCGTCCTGGTCTGCAAATGCGTAATATTCCGCCTCCAAGCCCGCCCGGCAAGCCAACGACAAAAAATTCGCGGCACAACCCAGGCCTGGCCCGGACTGAATAAAAAGACGTTCCTCGCCCCATGCCGATCGGTACTGATCGAGAATAGAAAGCGTTCCGTCCTGCGAACCATCATCCGAAGCCCACACCTGCCACTCGAAAAAAGTCTGGGCCGCGATGGAATCAAGCTGTTCCCCGAGAAAGCGCTGCCCGTTCATAGTACAGAGCAAGATCGCAACCCGGATTCTGGGAAAAATATACTCTTGTTGTGCCATTTCAGATGAATTCAAGCAACGCACACACGTAGGGATGAAGGAAGGGATAATCTTCGGCTAGCCTCCGACCGTCGAGACTTTTCCAAAAGGAAAGGATAATTCAATTTTTTATCCGCCAATGCAAGACTTTTTTCGCACCCACCCTGGAAAGCCCCAAAACAGCCGCTTTCGGCCTGTTGGTTTCTTTACAACTTGGCGGAGAGGGTGGGATTCGAACCCACGGACCTGATCTCTCAGGTCAAACGATTTCGAGTCGTTCCCGATCGGCCACTCTGGCACCTCTCCTTTTCAAATCCGGCTTCGCGGCTGAACTCGCTTCTGCTTTTTACTTCGCAACTGTCCCACCCCTTCTCTGCCGGAAAAAATCCTTCAGCAGAATGGCACTCTCTTCGGCCAGCAGGCCGCCTTCCACGGCCAACAGGTGATTGAGCCTTGTGTCCTGCCCGACCTGAAAAAGAGAGACAACCCCGCCGGCCTTGGGGTCGATGGCCCCATAGACCAGATGGCTCACCCTGGCGTGCACCAAGGCTCCGGCGCACATCACGCACGGCTCAAGGGTAACATAGAGGGTGGTGCCGGGCAATCGGTAATTCCCCAGCAACCTACCCGCCTGCCGCAGCACCAGCATTTCGGCGTGCGCTCCGGGATCGCACAGCTCGATGGTGCGATTGCCGTTTTGGGCGATGATCTGTCCGGCTGCATCCACCAGCACCGCACCGATGGGCACCTCACCCCGCTCCGCTGCAAGCTGCGCCTCGCCAAGGGCGACCTCCATGTAGTGCGCGGGGGAGTCCATCGATAAAAAATCCGGCACGCTACTCGCCTTCCGGCGTACGCTTGAGCCGGTTAACAAGGTTAGCGGCCTCCCAGCCAGCCACGCACCCCTCGCCCACCGCCTTGGCCATCTGCCAGGGAGGCCCGGCTATGTCACCCGCCGCGTAGATGCCAGGGATGTTGGTCTCCTGCTTCTTGTTGGTCTCGATAAAGGAGAAGGTGTCCGTGTCGAGCAGAACGCCGATGCTGGTGGCAAGCTCCATGGCACCCTTGGCCCCAAGTTCGACAAAGACCCCGTCCACGGCAAGGGTCTCGCCGCTGTCCAGCACAAGTCCGCTCACCGCCTTTTCGCCGGCAATCTCCTTGGGCCATACTCCCTTATGTACCACCACCGAGCTGACAGCCAATTTTTCGCCAAGCTCCTTGGTGACGGCCAGCTCTTTGCAGACCAAATGGACCTCGGCGGCATACTTGGTAAGGGTCAAGGCTCCGTCCACCGCAGCGGATTCGTTGCCCACCACCGCCACCTTGGCGTTGCGATAAAAATTGGCGTCGCAATCCACGCAGTAGCTGACCCCACGGCCCAACAACTCCTTCTCGCCCGGAACTTTGAGCTTTTTACGCGAGGTACCGGTGGCGAGAATCAGGGTCCGGGCCATGATCTGTCGCCCGCTTTCCACCTTGACCGTAAACAATTCTCCTTCCTGGCCAAGCTGCAGGACATCCTCCGACCACACCTCCGTGCCAAAACGGGTGGCCTGGGCCAGGGCTATCCGTAGCAACTCCGCCCCGCCGGTCACGCCGTCGACACAGAGATAATTCTCAACATGGGCCTGATAGATACTGCTGTTTTCCACCCGACCCAGGACAAGCACCGAAGCCTTTTTCCGAGTTGCATGCACGGCGGCCTGTAGCCCTGCCGGACCAGCGCCGATAATAACCACGTCTATTATCTGTTCAACCATTTTCGGTCTCCCTTTCTTTTAAAAACCGTTCGAAATGAACTCGTCAATATATAGCTATTTTTTTGATGGAAGACCACCATTTTTCACCGGGAAATAGGGCGTGGACAGGAAAACAGAATCTGTGTAAGATTTATCCTGGTTACGTTAATTTTACTTTTTTTGCATGACAACGGAAAAAATGCGCTATATCGCTGATCTTCACATCCACTCCCCCTTCTCCCGTGCGACCAGCAAGGCCGGCAACCTGCAAGGTCTTGCCGCCTGGGCCAGGGTCAAGGGCATCCATCTTCTCGGCACCGGCGACTTCACCCATCCCGGCTGGTTCTCTCAGCTCAAAGAGCAGCTGGCCCCTGCCGAACCGGGATTTTACAAACTCAAGGATGAGACGATTCCCCCGGCCCTACCGCAGGTGACACCGGAGGCTCTCCCCAGCCGCTTCCTGCTCACCGCCGAGATCAGTTCCATCTACAAACGCCACGGTGCGGTGCGCAAGGTTCACAATCTGCTCTACGTGCCCGATTTCGCCTCGGCGGAACGGATCAACTCCGTCCTGGCCGGCATCGGCAACATCGAGTCCGACGGCCGCCCCATCCTGGGCCTTGACTCCCACGACCTCCTCGAAATCCTGCTCGAAAAGGCGCCTGAGGGCTTTCTGGTACCGGCCCACATCTGGACCCCATGGTTTTCCCTGTTCGGCTCCCGCTCCGGCTTTGACATTATCGAGGAATGCTACGGCGACCTCAGCCCCCACGTCTTTGCTCTCGAAACCGGCCTGTCCTCGGACCCGGACATGAACCGGCTCATCCCGGCCCTGGACCGCTTCGCCCTGATCTCCAATTCCGATTGCCATTCCCCCGGAAAATTAGGCAGGGAAGCCAATATCTTCAACACCGGCTTCGACTTTTTCGCTCTGCGCGAGGCCCTGAAAAATCCCCTGACCGACGCCTTTGCCGCCACGATCGAATTCTACCCGGAAGAAGGCAAATACCATGCCGATGGCCACCGGAACTGCCGGGTTTGCCTTGAGCCCGCCGAGACCCGGAAAATCGGGGCCATCTGTCCGGTCTGCGGCAGGCCCCTGACCGTGGGGGTGCTGCACCGGGTCATGGAACTGGCCGAGCGGACCGAACCCTACTACCCTCCCGGCTCGCCTGCGGTGCACAGCCTGATCCCCCTGCCCGAGGTGCTGGGTGAGATTCTCGGCACAGGCCCTGCCACCAAGGGGGTGATGTCCCTGTACAGCAGAATCATTGACCGCTTCGGTTCGGAATTTAACCTACTGCTCAACACGCCGGTGGATGAAATCAACCAAATGTCTCCGGTGCTAGGCGAGGCCGTAGCCCGCATCCGCACGGGCAGGGTCATCCGCACCCCTGGCTACGATGGCGAATTCGGGGTGATCCGGGTTTTTGCCGAAGGAGAGCGGCAGGAGCTGGCCGGCCAGATCAGCCTGTTTGCCGGAAAAAAGACGACCTCGCCCGCAAAAAAACAGGACCGCAGCCCGCTGCCCCTTGAAAAGAAACCCTCTCCGCCCGCAGACATGCCCCAGGCCCCGAGAAAGCCCAACCCAGAGCAGCTTGCCGCCATCACCAGCAAGGAAGAAACCATCCTGGTGGCTGCCGGTCCGGGCACCGGCAAGACCTTTACCCTGGTGGCCAGGATCGAACATCTGCTGGCCGCGGAGCATGCCCGCCCCGAAGAAATGGTGGCCATCACCTTCACCAACCGGGCAGCCCGCGAGATGCAAGAGCGACTGAGCCGGGAACTCGGCGAGACGGCCCAGGCCATCTTCGTGGGCACCTTCCATGCCTATTGCCTGTCTCTGTTGCGCAAGGAAAGTCCAGACCTCGCGGTTATCGGCGAGGAGGAGCGCGATCTTTATCTGCGCAAGGCCTTTCCGACCATGCCCCGGGCCGAACACCATATTCTAAAAAAACAACTGGCCGTCCACGTTGATCAGCTCAACCGGGGGACGCTTCCTGCCGATGCCGCCCTGCCGGAGCTCCTTGAGCGCTATCTTGCCTCGTTGATGCCAAACAAGGCCATTGACCTTGATCTGGTCATCCCCTGGTGCGTGGAGCGCCTGAGCCGCGATCCCGCCCGTGCCGGCCAGCTCACCGGCCGGGTAGCCCATCTCTTTGTCGACGAGTTTCAGGACCTCAACCATCCGCAATACCAGTTGGTTCTGTTACTCGGCTTTCAGGCACGGGTATTCGCCATCGGCGACCCCAATCAGGCCATTTACGGCTTTCGCGGCAGTGACCTCACCCTGTTCCAGCGTTTCCGCGAAAGAGCGGGCGTCACCACCCTGGCCCTGATCCGCAACTACCGCTCCGCCCCAGCCATTATCGACGGCGCAGCAGCCCTCATCCGCCATAACCGGCAAAGCGGCGACACCCAGCTTGTTGCCCAAAGCACCAGCACGGCTCTCATCGAATGGCATCAGGCGCCAAGCGCCCAGGCCGAAGCGGATTTCATCGTGCAGCGCATCGAAGAGGAGTTGGGCGGCATCAGCAGCCTTTCCCGGCATGCAGACCAAAGCGGCGGCCAAGCCCGAAGCTTTGCCGATTTTGCCGTGCTCTACCGGCTCAGCCAGATGGCCGAACCCATTGCCGAAGCCCTGCACCGCAAAGGCATCCCCTTCCAGCTCGTTGGCGCCACCCCTTTTTACCTGAAACCCGCCCTGAAGGCCGCCTGCCATTTTCTTCTGGCCAGCGCGGCGGACGCGGGCTTAAGCGCGCATCTCCTGCTGATTGCAGGCCTTTCTGGGATCGGAGAGGCAACCATCTCCCTTATTGAAAAAAGACTCCCCCTCCGCTGCCCAGATTTTTATGGCGAGGCGCTCACCCTTCCCCTTCCCGCCAACACGGCAAAAATCATCCGAAAGATGGGCGCAATCCTCAAAGATTTCCGCAAGGCAGCTGAACACG
Organism: Deltaproteobacteria bacterium; assembly: GCA_026388695.1. Classification (GTDB taxonomy): domain Bacteria; phylum Desulfobacterota; class Desulfobulbia; order Desulfobulbales; family Desulfurivibrionaceae; genus Thiovibrio. Next base: position 43,037 of record JAPLJH010000067.1, read on the forward strand.
ACATTGCCCGCCCTTTGGCCGAGGCCATGCCCGAACTGGGCATCGATCCCAATGGGCCAGAGGCAAAGCGGTTGCTCCACTTGGCCAACGCCTTTGGCAACGACCTCCAGGCTTTTTGTGAACACCTCAGGCAAAACGCCCAGGCCACAGTCTACGATGCACGGGCCGAAGCCGTGGCCCTCATGACCATGCATGCCGCCAAGGGGTTGGAGTTCCCGGTGGTCTTTCTCCCCGGCATTGAAGAGGAGATTCTCCCCTGCACCATTGCCAATCTGCACAGCGATGTGGAAGAAGAACGCCGCCTCCTCTATGTTGCCATGACCAGGGCGCAGGAAACCCTTGTTTTAAGCGCGGCCGCGAACCGCACCATCTTCAATCGGACCACCGAACACAGCCCCTCTCGCTTTATCCAGGAGATTCCCGTCTCCCTACTGAGCGAGACAGGCCAGCCCCTGCCCAAGCGGCGGAATGCCAGCGGTCGGCAGTTGCAACTTTTTTAACGGAACTTGCCTCATCTTTGTAATGGCCTTATTACAACCAGGAATCCCATGCAAAACCAGGACACCCCAGCGCCCCGAACCATCCGAATCGGCGCGGCCAATATCGGCCTGATCGGCCTTGACCAGGCCATGAACAAGGCCCTGAGCGAACAGATGCCGGAAGAGGCTGCGGTGGATTTTCTTTTTGCCGCCGTTGCCCGGAAAAATTACGTCCCCATAAGCGCGGAACCGATCTACCGCGAGGCCTTGCTCGGCGAATACCGCCGTCGCCAGGGGATACAGGGCGCCGAGTCGGGAATCCTCACCATCCGGGTGCTGGGTTCCGGCTGCGTGACCTGCAACAAACTCAGCGCCATGCTTTTTGAAGCCCTGCAAAAATTCGGTCTGGCTGCCGACATGGAGTCGGTGCACGATCTGGATGAGATCTGGCGCTTCGGGGTGACAAAGACCCCTGCCCTGATCATCAACGGCACGGTGAAATGCGCTGGACGGATGCCTTCCCCTGCCGAGGTCGAAGAATGGGTCGGGGAAGAGAAAGAGAAATTAACCGCGTAGTAACAAAGAATATTTTCCAGAAACCCATCACCATTGGAGGATTCACCCATGAGCACGCACGATCACCACGACGACCCCCACGGCTACGGCCACGATGAACCAGAAGCCTGTTTCAAGGTGGGGATTATTTTTCTCTGCGTTATTGCGGCGCTGTATCTGATTTCGTTTTAATAGGGAGATCGTTTGCGGGCAGGACCTGGCGCGTTGCTCCATCCTGCCCGCAGCCCTTTTCCCAACTTCCCACTCATCCCTCGAGGTGATCATGGACATTACCAAAAAATTGGAATCCGCCGAAACCCGCATCACCAAGGCGGTTTTTCCCAACACCACTAACCACTACGCCACTCTGTTCGGCGGCACGGCCCTCCAGTGGATGGACGAAGCGGCCTTTATCACCGCGACCCGCTTTTCCCGGCAAAAAACCGTCACGGTCTGCTCGGACCGCATCGATTTCAAGACCCCGATCCCGGCCGGCACCTTTGTCGAACTGGTCGGCCAGGTGGTCAAGGTCGGCAACACCAGCATCCAGGTGCGGGTGACCGTGTATCTCGAACAGATGTACGACGAAACCAGGGAAAAGGCCATCGAGGGACTTTTCACCTTTGTCGCGGTTGACGACGCCATGCGCCCGATTCCGGTGAAAAAATAGATCTGCCTGTTTTTGTTAGGACGGTTGCAAAAAATTGCGCCCGGCCACTTTATTTTTTGATTCACCCCGGAGAATCTGTATACTATGAGATAAGAGCTTCTATACGGTTGTTGCCGACACGGCAATCAGCACACGGTGCAGAGGTCAGCCATGCCCCTCTCCAATTTTCCCCAGGCGGTAATTCGTTTTGAAATCCAGGTGTACCAACGCCCCAACGATGAAAAACGCCTGCGCGACACCCACATCGCCTTTTCCGGCGCACCCCAGAAACATCCTACCAACCCGCAAAAAATCATCCTGGTGGTCGATCCTTACAGCGACAACACCTTTTATTACGAATTCAACACCCAGGATATCTCCTTCGTTGAGGAGCTGGCCAACATCGTCACCATGGACGGCGACGTGGTTCCCATGGCCAGAATCTGGGTCAAGAAAAAAAGCATTGCCGTACGCAGCACTCCATTTGTCGTAGCTAGCACCAGGCCATAAGGCCCCCGCTAGACTGCGCCAACACCTCGCCCAAGGGAGACTCGGCCATGAACAACATCACAAAAATTCTGGTCCCCACGGATTTTTCCGAACATTCAAACCGGGTGTTGCAAGCGGCCACCATGATCGCCCGCAAATTCGGGGCGGCCATCGAGGTAGTTTTTGTGGTGGAAAGCCTTGATGCCTATGCAGGGTTTGCGGTGCCCCACCTGCCCCTGGAGAATCTGGAAAAAGACCTGCTTGAGCGGGCCAAACGCAAGATGACAGAATTCGTCACCGAAAACATGGCCAAGGACATTCCCCATGCCAGCGCGGTGCTCAACGGCAATGTCCCAAAAGAGATCGTCCGCCACGCCGAGGCCCAAGGCTGCGACCTGATCATGATCGGCACTCAGACCTGCAAAGGGATGGAAAAAGCCCTGTTCGGCAGCGTTACCGAGCGGGTGATCAAAACCGCCCACTGCCCTGTGCTCAGCATGAATCCTTGCATTTAACGATACGGAGTTACCGCATTATTCTTAACATCCACGGAGGTTTTCCATGAAAATGACCGACATCAAAGAAAAAGCAAAAGCGCTTGGCATCAAGCCCGGCAAGATGAAGAAAGAGGATCTCATCCGCGCCATCCAGGAAAAAGAAGGCAACTTCCCCTGTTTCGGCTCAGCCCTGGAGCATTGCAGCCAGGAAGACTGTAGCTGGCGGGAGGATTGCCTGTTCATATAACACAACTCGCTTTCCCCGGACGGAAAACCCCATGCCGACCGACACTGAACCAATTGAGGGCAACTGGTACGAGGCCATCGAGGATGGCGCCCGCTTCTTCGTGGTCACCGTTGACGAGGAAGAAGGAATTGTTGAAATCCAGTATGACGATGGGGCAACCGAAGAAATTACCCTCGACGCCTGGCACGAAACCGATCTTGCCGCCATCTCCCCACCAGACGAAGGCGTGCTGTTCGATGATTCGGCTGATCAGGACGATGAAGTCCCGGGCTGTTGCCAGACAGAAAATCCCGAAGATGACGTTTGGGGGGAGCCGTTGACCGAACTTGACGAGTGATGTGTATCCGCGGGCAGATCTTTGCGGAAAACCACTCTGCATGATGACTTCATGAAAAATTATTACACCCTTCAGCCAGTCGCCGGGCCCAGGGTAAAAACCTTCTCGATGCTTTCCCGCAGATTCTCCCTGGTAAAGGGCTTGACCACATAATCACTGACCTGAGCCCGAATCGCCTCAAGAATCAAATGCGGCTGGGCCTCGGCCGTCACCATGATAAAGGGAATATCCTTGGTGGCCTCATTTTTCCGAACACTGCGCAACACCTCAATGCCGTGCATTACCCGCATGCACCAGTCGGAAAAAATCAGACCCACCTGTTCTTGCTTCAGAATCTGCAACGCCTTTTCCCCGTTGTCCGCCTCAAGGATATTGACATAGCCCAACGCCCGCAGGTGATTGGTGATGATCTTCCGCATGACCAGCGAATCGTCAACCACCAGCACCTTCATATTAGGATCGGGCTCCATCATTTCGTAGCACTTGCCATGTGCGACTTTTCCCCTGGTTGTCCCGTAGACGGAACTCCTGCAACGCCCCTTATTTTCCGATTATAACGGAGGCCGGAAAGGAAGCAAAGCAATTCATGGGACACATTACTCCGCCCCAACGGAGAAAGAGAGCGGCGCAGGGCAGATCCTTCCCACATCAGGCGGCATGTCCTAAAAAAAAAGGAACCAGCCTTTTATGACTGGTTCCTTAATATTTTCTGGTGGGCGGAGCGGGGATCGAACCCACGACCTTTGGCTTCGGAGGCCAACACTCTATCCAACTGAGCTACCCGCCCTTCGGGTTTTACTGTTCACAGTGGCCACTTACTTACCATGTATCGCTTTTCCAGTAAAGCCATTTTCGCCGCAGGGCAGAGGGTGCAGACTGACGGCAAAAATCCTTCTGGTACTGGGGCCAATAGCCGCCCGCTGATCAGGACGCATGCCGAGGATGGCGATGATTCCCTCCTGGTTCGTCAGGATGGGTATCCGCCTCCGGTGGGCCAGAGGAATCTTCTGATCGGTGAAAAAATCGCCGACTTTTTTCCAGCCTGGCGCTCCCAGGGGATGAAACCGGTCTCCCGCCTGAAAGGACCGAGCCACAAGGGGAAAACAAACCTTATCGGCATCGCAGTATAGGGTCGCCGGAGCCTGCGCTTCCCAGCCCTCGGGAAGTGCAGCCAACAAACGGAGCGTGACCATTGCCCCCATGGCCTCAAAGACATACTCACCCGGACCGGGAAGTTCCCTGGCAAAAGGCACCTCTTCCGTCCCCGCAGCCGAAAGATTGCCCCGCACAGCCTGCCGACCCTGGGGATAGCGAAAGCACACTCTCCCCTCTGCCTTGCCAACCCTTAAACCTTGGGCCAGATGCAACTCCGCGCCCTCGGCCCCGGTTTCAGCCAGAGAGAGCAGCTGGGCAATCTGCTTAAATGCTGGCCGACAAGCCATGTGCCAGCAAGCTGTCTCCAGAATGCGCCGCCGGATGGCCAAGGGCTGCTGCAAAAAATCCGCCAGCTGGATGGTCAGCCCGGCAGGCTCGCCATGCTCCTCCTCGACCACCTGGGCATAGGCTTGGTCCGCCATCCCAGCCAGTAGCTCTTCTTCCCCCTGTAAAATCGCCGCCGTTTCCCGCAGGGAGTTGCCGATACTAGGGTTAAAATGCTCCTGCAAATAGGGGAGCAGATCGAGCCTGATTCGATTGCGCAGGTAAACCCGCTCCCGATTGGAGCTGTCAAGGCAATAGGGGATGTTTTCTGCGGCAAGACAGCTAAGGATTTCCTCCTTGGATATCTCCAGAAAAGGCCGGACAACAAGGCCATCGCGCAACCTCGCCATCCCGGTCAGGCCAGCGCGACCAGTGCCCCGGATAAGCCGCAGCAAAATCTCCTCGGCCTGATCATCCGCCGTATGGCCCACAGCAATCTTCGTGGCCCGGTGCCGCGCCGCCACCTCCGCCAAAAATCCGTAACGCAGGTCGCGGGCGGCATGTTCGCGGGACAGCCCCTGCTCCTTGGCATAGGCGGCAACCTCCACCCGACCGCACTCACAGACAAGTCCCAAGGCCTGGGCCGCTTCCTGCACTAAGCGCGCCTCAGCCTCCGCCTCCGAAGGGCGCAGGCCATGGTCCACATGGGCCACCACCAGAAAAAAGTTGAGACTCGTCGCCAGTTGCGCCAAGACCTGAAGCAGGGCCATGGAATCCGGTCCGCCAGAAACGGCCACAACACAGCGCTCTCCGGCGACAAGAAGCCCCTCTCGGCGGATGGTTTCTTCTACCTTTTTTACGAAAAAATGCATACGTTCCGGCTGGTGATCATTATTCCCTTGAAGAAGGGGTTGTCTTTGGCTATGTGATATACCATACTTAAAGCGTATCCTTTTTTCAGAAAAACACTCAGCAACGGGTCTCCCATGAACGTACGCAAAGCTGTTATCCCGGTGGCCGGCAAGGGCACCCGCTTTCTCCCTGCCAGTAAGGCAATCCCCAAGGAAATGCTCACCATCGTCGACCGGCCGACCATCCAGTACATTGTCGAAGAGGTGGTCGCCTCGGGGATCGAAGAGATCGTCTTTGTCACCAGCCAGGGCAAATCCGCCATCGAGAATCATTTTGACTACGATTTCGAACTCGACACCATCCTGCGGCAAAAGGGCAAAGACGCGCTCTGCGAAGAGATCAACCACATCTCAAACCTCATCGACATTACCACGGTCCGCCAGAAAAAACCATTGGGTCTAGGCCACGCCATCTGGACCACCCGAAATGTCATCGGCGACGAACCCTTCCTGGTGCTGCTGGGCGACGATCTGGTCTTGAGCAAGGTGCCGTGCTGCCAGCAGATGCTCAACCTGCACCAAGAACTGGATGCCCCCATCGTGGCCATCCAAAAGGTGCCCGCCGAGGAAACCAACCAGTACGGGATTGTGGAGGGAACCCAGCTCCGCGAGGGGGTGTATCAGATAGACCGCATGGTGGAAAAGCCCGCCCCTGGCACCACCGATTCCGACCTGGCGATCATCGGCCGCTATCTGCTGACCCCGGAAATCTTTGCCATGCTCGAAAAAACCACTCCGGGCCACGGCGGCGAGATCCAACTCACCGACGCCCTGCTGGCCCTGGCCAAACAGCGCCCCATGTATGCCTATGAATTCACCGGCACCCGCTTCGACGCCGGAGACAAGCTTGGCTATCTCAAGGCCATTGTCGCCTATGCCCTGCGGCACCCGGTGGTATGCAAGGAATTCAAGAAACACATCAAAGAAGTATGCGCTGATTTTTAGGAGCCGTTACGACCCGACTTGTCTCTTGAAGATTATTGCGTTACGGCTCCTTATGCCGTTTGGCCACTCAAATGATCCGCTACTTTTTAACAACGGCCTAAAAGCTACACGGAAGGGCTAAGACAGAGTTCTCCATACCGGGCCGCCCCCTGCTGAGCAGAAGGGCGGCCTCGCACCTCCACCGACAGGCCCCATGTCCGCATCCCCCACCTATCTTGAAGTTGCTGTTGCCGCGCCCCTGACGCAAACCTTGACTTACGCCATCCCGACCAGCGGGGAGATTCCCGCTCCGGGGCAGCGGGTGCTGGTCCCCTTGGGCAAACGGTTGCTCACCGGCTATGTGCTGGCCTTGGGCGAAGAAAAACCCGAGTTCCGACTCAAGCGAGTGACCGAGATCCTCGATGCCTTCCCGGTTTTCCCGGAAGGCCTGGTTCCATTTTTTCGTTGGGTGGCCCGCTACTATCATTATCCCATCGGCGAGGTAATTCGGGGCGCGCTGCCCGGCGGACTCACCTCACAAAGCGGCCGCCAGCTCAAGGCCACCGAGGCAGGGCTGCACTATTTCCTTGTTGAACAGCCGCAGCTTGCCCAGGATTATCCCTGGCTGTCCGTACTGCTAAACAACAAAAAATTGAGCGCCGCCACCGTACGCAAGCTCTGGAAGGGCAAGGAAAAACGTCTCATCGAACAATGGGCCGAGCAGGGCCTAATCTCCATGGAGCAGATTATCTCAGGGGCCTCCATCGGCCAAAAGACCGAAACCTGTATCCTCCTTGCCGGCGAACCGCTTGCCCCAGAGGCCCTGGCCAACCTCAAGCCTTCGGAAACAAAAACCCTAGCCCTCATTGATGACCTGTTGCCTAGTTCGACTCAGGGGCTTCCCCGCCGGGAGCTGACCAAGGCTTACAGCGGCGCAGGAAAAGCCCTCGCCTCACTGGCCGGAAAAGGCATCATCCGCCTGGAAGAACGCCCGGTCTACCGCGACCCCTTTGGCGAAACCCCGTTTTTTTACCCCAGGCCCGCGCAGCTCACCGCGGATCAGGAGAACGCCCTGGCCCACCTGAACCCGGCCATCGCCCAAAAAAAATATGCCGCCTTCCTGCTGCACGGCGTCACTGGCAGCGGCAAGACCGAGGTCTACCTACAGGCGGCGGAAACCACCCTGGCCTTGGGCCGCAGCGTTCTGGTGCTGGTCCCGGAGATCGCCCTGGCCACCCAGCTGGAAGCGCATTTCCTCTCCCGCTTCGGCGAGACCGTAGCCCTGCTCCACAGCGGCCTGGCCCGAGGCGAGCGTTTTGACCAGTGGCAACGGGTGGTTTCCGGGGAGGCGCGCATCGTCATCGGCGCCCGCTCCGCCATCTTCGCCCCCCTCGCCGACCCAGGACTGATCATCATCGATGAAGAACACGACGGCGCTTACAAACAGGAAGACAGCCTGCGTTACCAGGGTCGCGACCTGGCCCTGGTCCGGGGCAGCCAGGGCGGGGCCACGGTGCTGCTCGGCTCTGCCACCCCATCGCTGATCAGCTATCAGCATGCGCTGAGCGGCAAGTACACCCTGTTGAATCTGCCGACCAGAATAGAAAACCGGCCCCTGCCCCAGGTGGAGCTGGTCGATCTCCAGGCGGTGAACACCGTCTCCGGGCGACCACCGCTCTTTAGCCCGCAACTCAAACAGGCGCTGCGGTCGACCCTGGCCCGGCAGGAGCAAAGCCTCGTCTTTTTGAATCGCCGAGGCTTTGCCGGCTGCATGCTCTGCTCCGACTGCGGCCAGGCGGTGCAATGCCCCCATTGCCGAATAACCCTGACCTTGCACAAGGGCAGGGGCGAACTGGTCTGCCATTACTGCGGCTTTGCCACTAACAGCCGCACGGTTTGCACCAACTGCCGCTCCATCAACCTCGCCCCCATCGGGTTCGGCACGGAGCGCATCGAAGAGGAACTTGCGGGGATGTTTCCCAAGGCCCGCATCGCCCGGCTCGACCACGACACCACCCGCAACCGCCAAGACTTCCTCCGCATCCTCCGGGCAGTGCATGACCGGGAGGTAGACATTCTCGTGGGCACCCAGATGATCACCAAGGGCCATCATTTCCCCCATGTCACCCTGGTGGGCATCGTCTGGGCCGATGCCGGGCTGGGCATGCCCGATTACAAGGCAGGCGAACGCACCTTCCAGCTCCTGGCCCAGGTGACCGGCCGGGCAGGCCGGGGCGAGCAACCCGGGCGGGTCATTGTCCAGACCCACCAACCCGGCCATTACTCCATTGCTGCGGCCCGCGACCACGATTACCCCCGGTTTTTCGAAAAAGAAATCGGGCTGCGCAAGGCCTTGGGCTATCCGCCCTTCAGCCGCCTCATCAACCTGGTTGTGGACGGCGAACAAGAAGAAGTGGTGCAAACCCGGGCAGAAGCCCTGACCGCCAAAGGCAAGGCGTTGCGCCGCTATCAAAAAACCGCCATCCTCGGCCCAGCCCCTGCCCCCCTGGCCAGATTGCGAGGCAGATTTCGCTGGCAAATCCTGCTCAAAGGCCCGAATCTTGAAGAGCTGCATGGCCTCTGCCTGGAGCTGGAGCAGGAGCACACCCGGTTGGCTGGAGCGGTGAATTTGTCGGTGGACGTTGATCCGGAGAGTATGTTGTAGAACTGTGCATGTTACCGTTTTTTTCTTGCCATCGCGCACCACATGAGATACAATTATGCGCATAACAAATGCGCATATGGAGACAACAATGCAGGCGACACTTTTTGATCCGGCGGCTCCTAAAAAATCTGCCAATCTCAGTATCAACAGCGACTTGCTGCGACTGGCGAAAGAAAACCACATCAATCTTTCTCAAGCCCTTGAACAGCGGCTGGACGAAGTTCTGCGGGAAGAACAGCGCCGCAAGTGGCTTACGGAAAACCATGAGGCCATAAACGAATACAACTCCCGCGTCGAAAAGCACGGGGTGTTCAGCGATGGGTTCAGGCGGTTCTGATGGCGCAGCTCGACGTGTACGAAAACCCCAATCCGGCAACCCAGAAAGAAATCCCCTATCTACTGGACGTACAAACCGGTCTGCTGGAGGGTCTCGCTTCCCGCATGGTGGTTCCGCTCGTCAAGGCCTCGACCATGGGCAAGGCGGCGCAACGCCTCAATCCCAGATTCACGGTCGGACAGACCGAGGTAATCATGTCCACTGCCGAGCTAGCTGGCATTCCAACGCGTTTTTTGGGGCAAAAGGTTGGCTCCTTGGCTGATCGCAGGGACGAGATTATCGCGGCGCTTGATTTTTTGTTTAGTGGATATTAAGAACCTGCACCACTGTAATGATAATTATGTTCAGCAGCATCCTTTCGCTGCTGTCACAGATGCGCGAAAAAAATCGGCAAAACGATGAATGAATTAGGCTCAGAACAAAATATCCTTCCTCCAAGAAAATGGAAGAAGAGATGGGCCATAGCCCTACTGGCCATAGTATGCCTTCAACTCTATCACGGAGAGTACACGGGGACGTACTTCATTCATGCTCCCTGGTGGGATACATGCCTGTTCTCTCTCTCCCTTGCATTCGCCGCATGGTGTGTAATAAGATTTTTCCGAGGAGGTTATGCCGACAAACTTGTCCCGAATATTTCCACATGGGGAAAGTGGTCGCTGACATTCTTCCTCCTCCCGATTTTCAGTTCTTTTTCCTTCTGGTTTTCTTTCACGGACTTGACTGATATTATTACACAAATAACGGGAACGCCATTCAGCATCTCCGCGTTTCATTTTAAAGAAGCGGAATCTTCATGTTCGGATGTATGCTACACCATCTCAGCGGAAGACCTCCTTAAACACCAACTCCCCAGCCGCATCGCAATCGACTTCAAGCCTTGGACTTACTACACATATAACTCTCTCCCCAACCCCCTTCCGGTTGTGCTCAAAGGGAAAAAATCCGTCTTCGGCTTTCATTTTCAATGCGTCACGGCTCGGCAATCATAAAGTTAAGGACACCCCATGGCCCTACGAGAGATCGTCACCTACCCCTTCCCCATCCTCAAGGACACAGCCAAGCCGGTGACCGACTTCGGCCCCGAACTTGAAAAGCTGGTGGCCGACATGGCGGAAACCATGTACGACGCACCCGGCGTGGGCTTAGCAGCCCCGCAAATCAACATTCCCCTACAGCTCTGCGTCATTGATATCTCGCCCAAGGATGCGCCCAGGGAGCTGATCGTGCTGGCCAACCCCAAGATCATCAAGGGCGAGGGCCAGGAGATTGACGAAGAGGGCTGCCTCAGCGTGCGGGAGTATTGCAGCAACGTACCCCGCTTTGCCAAGGTTTGGGTGGAGGCCCAGGACATTACCGGACAGCCGCTGAGCTTTGAGGCCGAAGGCTATTACGCCCGAGTGATCCAGCACGAACTCGATCACTTAAACGGCACCCTGTTTATCGACCGGATCAGCTCCCTCAAGCGAACGCTGTATAAAAAGAAGATTAAAAAAATGCTCAAGGCCGAAGAGGGGAAATAACCGGTGGCAGCCAAATACCGCATCATCTTCATGGGCACCCCGGAATTTGCCGTGCCCTCGCTCCAGGCCCTTCTCGACCACGGGGAACAGGTTGTCGCCGTGGTCTGCCAGCCGGACAAGCCCAAGGGCCGGGGCCGCAAGCTAAGCCCGCCGCCGGTCAAAGAACTGGCCCTAGCCGCGGGCATCCCGGTTCTCCAGCCCACCAAGGTTCGAACTCCTGACTTTCTCGAAGAGCTCCGCTCCTATCAGCCGGATCTCATGGTGGTGACCGCCTATGGCCGCATCCTGACCGGGCCGGTGCTCAGCCTGCCGCGCTTAGGCACCATCAACGTGCACGGCTCGCTCCTGCCCAAATACCGGGGCGCGGCGCCGGTCCAGTGGGCGGTGCTCAACGGCGACACGGAAACCGGGATCACCATCATGCAGATGGACGAGGGCATGGACACCGGCGACATCCTCCTGCCGGGCCACCTAGCCATCAAAGCCGATGATACCGCAGGCACCCTGGCCGTGAAGATGGCCGAACTCGGGGGCAGGCTGCTCATCGAGGCCCTGGAACGACTCAAAGCCGGAAACCTCCCCCCGCACAAACAAGACGAAAGTCTGGTCACCCTGTCGCCCCCGCTTTCCAAGGAATTAAGCGAGATCGACTGGCAGAGGTCGGCCAAGGAAATCAGCTGCCAAATCAGGGGACTAGACCCATGGCCCATGGCGCACACCACCCTGGAGGGCAAATGGCTGCGCTTTTTTGCCCCGCAGGTGATTACTGGCCCTGTCAGCGAAGCGCCCGGCACCCTGTGCAGGGCCAACAAAAATGGGCTGATGGTGGCCACGGGCGAAGGGTATCTACGGTTGGGCGAGGTGCAACTTGAGGGCTCCAAACGGATGAGCGCGGACGCCTTTCTGAGGGGCAGACCGCTCGAAGTGGGGCTGCGGTTTCCCACATGACCAGATTCCTAAAAAGCCGCATCTTTTACCTTATTCTCATCCTGGCCGCGATTGGGGCCATTGCCCTCTATGCGCTCCAGGAGGACAACCTTTTCGGCAGGGTCATTTCCTATCTGCAAAATTCACGGCAACACGGGGAACAGCTCCGGGAGGCCATCCTGGCCAAGGGCGCCTTCGCGCCGCTTATCTTCATCACCCTCCAGGTTCTTCAGGTGGTTGTCGCGCCCATCCCCGGCGAGGCCAGCGGTATCTTGGGCGGCTACCTCTTCGGCGCCTTGCCAGCCTTTGTCTATTCCACCATCGGGCTGACCATCGGTTCCTGGCTGGCCTTCATGGTCGGTCGGCTGCTGAGCGATCTGGTCCGCCGTCGGCTGGAACACACCGCCATCTATAAGCGCTTCAACCATCTGGTCAGCAAGGGAGATTTTGCCATCCCCTTTGTCCTTTTTCTCCTGCCCGGCTTTCCCAAAGACTCCCTGGCCTATCTGCTGGGCATGAGCCACATGCCGCTACCAGTATTTTTGTTCATCACCGTGGTGGGCCGGATTCCAGGCACCCTGCTCCTTTCCTTCCAGGGGGCCGAAATCTATCAAGGCGACTATCTAAAGTTCGCACTTCTCCTGGGGGTTTCAGCCCTGATCGCTCTCCCCTATGCCTTCTACCACAAACGGATTCTCACTTGGCTCACCCATTACAGCAAGCGCACCTTTCCCGACGATGGTCCAGCAGGAAAAAATGACTAACCAACACACCATCGCCTATATCGACTGTTTCTCCGGAATCAGCGGCGACATGTTCCTTGGCGCTCTGCTCGATGCGGGGCTGCCGGAAGAGGAGTTGCGCAGCCAGCTCTCCCTACTGGAACTTGAGGGCTACACCCTGACCGTGGGCAAAAAAACCTGCGGGGCCATCGCCGCCACCACCCTCACGGTCAAGACCGCCGAGCACCATCCGCACCGTTCCTGGGGGAATATCCGGCAGATCATCACCGCAAGCAGACTCGCGGAGCCGATCAAGACAACAGCGCTTGCCATCTTCTCTCTGCTGACCGAAGCCGAGGCCAAGGTGCATGGCAGGCCGGTGGATGCGGTGCATTTCCATGAGGTGGGCGGGATCGACTCTATCGTTGATATCGTCGGCGCGGCCATAGGCCTTGCCGCCCTGAACATCACCCACCTGCATTGCGCCCCCCTGCCCATGCCGCGCGGCTGGGTCCAGTGCGCCCACGGCCTGCTGCCTCTACCCGCGCCTGCGGTCTGCGAGCTGCTGCAAGGGGCACCCACGTATGGAGTTGAGCTGAACCAGGAGCTGGTCACCCCCACCGGTGCCGCCATCGTCAAGGCTTTGGCCACCGATTATGGCCCCATGCCAGCCATGACCATGACTGCGGTGGGCTACGGGGCCGGCAGCCAGGAGCTGGCCAACGGCCAACCTAATCTGCTGCGCCTGGTCCTCGGCACCGCCCTGCCCGTGGTCGAGGCCCAGGAGGTGGAGGTGATCGAAACCCACCTGGACGACTGGTCGCCGGAGACCTTTCCCTATCTCAGCGAACGATTGTTTACCCTAAACGCTTTGGATGTGGCCCTGATCCCCATCCAGATGAAAAAGGGACGGCCCGGCTTTCTCCTGCGGGTGATCTGCGACCGGGCCGTGGCCCTGGCAGCCAAGGAATGCATTCTCAGCGAGACCACGGCCATCGGCCTGCGTTTTCGCACGGAGCAGCGCTGGACCCTGCCCAGGGAGACCGGCACGGTTTCCACCCGCTGGGGCGAGATAAAAGTAAAGAAGGTGACGACCCCCACTGGGGAGGTGTTGACCCCGGAATACGAGGATTGCAAGCGGGTGGCAATCGCGCACCATGTCCCGATCAAAGAGGTGTATGCCGAGGTAGGCTGCGCCAAACGTGAAACATTCAAGGGGGAAACGTAAATGGATCGTCTGTTCATGGGCATTGCCACCGGTTTTGGCGCGGGCTATCTGCCCAAAGCCCCCGGCACCTGGGGATCGCTGGTGGCCCTGCCCCTGCATTTTTTCCTCCGCCAGCTGGCCCCGAACCACTATGCCCTTGCCCTAACGGGAATCTTCTTCATCGCCGTCATCACCGCCGGGCAAGCGGAAAAAATCCTGGACCGCAAAGACCCTGGGGTGGTGGTGATCGACGAGATCATCGGCATGCTCATCACCCTGATCGCTGCCCCGAACAACCCGCTGATCTGGCTGCTGGGTTTTTTGATCTTCCGCTTTTTCGACATCTTCAAGCCCTTTCCCATCCGCCTCATCGACCAGCGGATCAACGGCGGTATGGGCATCGTCCTCGATGATGTGCTGGCCGGAATTTACAGCCTTATTGTCCTGCAAATTTTCTGCTATGCTATACTTGGATAGAAAAAAACTCCCCGCCTCCGCAGGGACCAGCCCCGTCTAAAGGCTGGCCTCTGGAGGCATTTTATCCAGAGGCGCGTGCCATGCAAAAAAAACAAACCTCTCCCCATGAGTCCATATTTTTCCGCTTCATTCCTCCGGCCTTTCGCGACCTCTGCCAGCGATTGGCCGTGGGGCTGGCGGTCCTCGCCGCTGTCTACACCCTGGCCGGATTCCTCCTTGCCCCCTATCTGCTAAAAAGGTTTCTCCCGCAATATGCAGCGGAGCAACTGCACGCCAGGTTGACCATGGACGCGCTCCGTATCAACCCCCTCCTCTTTAGATGCGAAATCAAAGGGTTGCGACTGGAGCAAGAGGGCGAAGACGAACCAGTCCTTGCGGTGGAGCGCCTGTTTGTCGATTTCGAGACAGACAGCCTGTTCCGCCGGGCCTGGACCTTTGCCGATCTGGTCATTGAAAAACCCACCATCCGCCTCAAGATCGACAGCGATGGCCGCCTCAACCTGGCGCGGCTCAATCCCTCCGGCTCGGCAGAGGCAGAGGAGGCGAACCCTGCCCCGGCTGAACCCCAACCGCTGCCCCGCCTCTATCTCCAGCACTTCTCCCTGTCCGGCGGCTCGGCCAGCCTTACGGACCAGAGCAAAAAATCGAACTCCCAACCTTTTGCCATCGACCCGCTGAACATCGAGCTGGTCAAGATCTCCACCCTGCCAGAACAGCGCGGGGCCTATGCGGTTTCCGCCGCCCTGCCCGAAGGCGGCACCCTTGGCTGGAAAGGCGACCTGTCACTTGCCCCGATTTTGGCCACTGGCGCCCTTGAGCTTAAAAATTTCAAGCCCGCCACCATCTGGCGCTTTCTCCCGGAGCGGGTCCATATCGCTCCCCCCCCGGGCACTCTTGCCCTCACGGCAGGCTATCGCTTTGCCTTGCCGGATGGAAAGCCTGCTCTTGAGATGAATCCCGTGACCATCTCGCTCGAGGGACTCGCAGTAAAAGCCATGAACGCGGCCCAGCCTATCGTGAAACTCGACACGCTCACCGCCTCGGACGGTCGGATCGATCTGGCCAAGCACCAAGTGCTGTTCCCCTCCCTCGCTTTGCGTGGCCTTACGGCCACCGCCAACATCGATACCAACGGGCACGGCAACTGGGAAGGCCTTGTCGAGCCAGACGAGAACGAAGAACCCACCCCGCCCTGGCAGATCGGGATTGATTCCGTCACCATCGCCGACTCCACCGTGGGATTCAACAACGCCAGCCCCGCCAATCCCATAACCCTCAACCTGGAACTCGCCAAGCTTTCCCTTGCCAACGCCACAATTGATCTTGCCAAACACAAGGCGTCGGGCAAGCATCTTGCCATATCCGGCGGCGGGCTTGCCCTGAATCTTGGCCTTGCAGCCCCCGCGAAACCCCTCAAAACGCCAGCCAAAGGACATGAACAGCCCGGGCAAGAATCTCCCTGGAAAACCTCCCTGGATCAACTTGAAATAAACGGCTTCAGCTTCGGTGTTACCGACCAGGCCACCAAAATCGCCTACACGTTGCGCGATCTCACGGCCAAGACAAAAAACATTGGTCACCCCACCCAGCCCATAACCTTCGATCTTAAAACCGGTATCGAACAGGGCGGGGAGGCAGCACTGAGCGGAACCGTCTCCCAGAATGGCGACCGGATCGAAGCCCAGGCACACCTCGCACGCGTTAGTCTCAAACCGCTGGATGCCCTGGTTGACCGGGATGCCGCCGTTGCCCTGGTTTCCGGCAACCTTTCGGCGGATATGCACCTGCTCCGCACCCAGGTCGAGCAGCAACAGGGTGCCCTCACCCTCGACGGCGACGCCAGCATCAACGATTTGCTCCTCAAGGAAGACGACACCGGCGACCGGCTCCTTGCCTGGAAAGAGGCGACGGTCAGCGGGTTTGCCTTAAGCCTCAATCCCGACCGCCTCACCATCCGTGAGGTGCGGATGCTGGAGCCGGGGACAAAGATCATCATCTTCAAGGACAAGAGCCTCAATCTTGCCAAACTCCGCAAGCAAAATACCCCGCAACAGCCCAAGCCAGCAGAGCCATCCGTCAAGGAAAACCAGAAACCCTTCCCTGTGGCCGTAGATCGGGTCCGCCTGGAAAACGGCGTGGTGGATTTTGCCGATTTCAGCCTGGTGCTGCCCTTTGCCACCCGCATCCATCAGTGCAAGGGCTCGGCCAATTCCATCTCCAGCGAACCGGCAAGCCGGACCGCACTCAAGTTCGACGGCAGAGTGGGGGAATTCGGCCAGGCCAAGGCGTCTGGCAGCCTGATGCCCTTTGAGCCCAAGCGATTCACCGACATTACGGTACTGTTTCGCAATGTGGCCATGGCGCCCCTTTCCCCGTATACCGCAACTTTTGCGGGTCGGGCAATCGCCTCGGGCAAACTCAACCTGGATCTTGAGTACAAGATCAAAGACAGCGAACTGGCCGGAAAAAACTCGGTGGTGATGGAGGACTTCACTCTGGGCGATCGGGTGGAGAGCCCCAACGCCATGAGCCTGCCGCTTGATCTGGCCATTGCCTTGCTCACCGACAGCCAGGGAAAGATCGATCTGGCGGTGCCGATCAACGGCAATGTGGACCATCCGGAATTTTCCTACGGTAACGTTGTTCGGCAGGCAATATCCAATCTGCTCTCCAAGGTGGTGACCGCTCCATTTCGGGCGCTGGCCAGCCTGTTTGGCGGAGGGGCTAAAAATCCGGACGCGGTTTTGTTCGAGCCGGGACAGGCGAGCCTGACTCCTCCTGAGCAGGAAAAGCTCAAAGAGGTGAGTGGGGTGCTGGACAAGAAAAAACAGCTTCTTCTCACCGTACATGGGGGCTTTGATCCGGCCTTGGACGGGACTGCGCTCAAGACGGCGCATATTCGCCAGGCGCTGGCGCAAAAACTTGGCGAGAAGATCAAAGCAGACGAAGAACCCGCTCCTGTGGCGTTTGACAACGGCAAGACCCAACGGGCGCTGGAATCCCTGGCCGGAGACGAGGGGCTAAAAACCGCGCTGACCGAGTACGAAAAGGCCACGGGCAAAAAGGCCAAACGGGTGAATCCGGCCTTGGCACTGATTGGAAAAGGCAGTGAGGACCGCGAGTTCTACCAGGCCCTGTTTGCATATCTGATAAAAACCGCGCCATTGCCCCAACCGGAACTAGAGAGGCTTGCCGACAAAAGAGGGAAGGCAATCGTCCAAGAACTCACAGGCAGGGCCGGAGCGAATACAGACCGAGTCTCCCTTGGCCCTGCCGTGCAGAGCGAAGAAGAGGACGGGGCCGTACCCGCCAAGCTGGAATTGGGGCTGCGCTAAAGGAATCCTGTACAGGGGAAAAGCCCCAACCCTTGAGAGGTAAAAATCTGCGGCCTTGCCCAGGGGAGAAGGGCTGAGCAAGGCCGCAGTCGCCCCGACAGGGGAAGAGGGCTGCCGGTGCTGAGGGCGATCACTGGGCACGAACCTTTCCCCCAATCATAAAGGCCGCGCTCACCAAAAAGATATTCTTCACGATATATTGCCCTTCCAGGGACAACCCGAAAGGCGGGTGGGTAAAGCAAACTTCCGGCAGCAGAACCAAGGGCAGCATCGTTCCAGGCAGC
This sequence comes from Deltaproteobacteria bacterium, assembly GCA_026388695.1. Lineage (GTDB taxonomy): Bacteria > Desulfobacterota > Desulfobulbia > Desulfobulbales > Desulfurivibrionaceae > Thiovibrio. Next base: position 61,021 of record JAPLJH010000067.1, read on the forward strand.
TGAAGAAGCAACAGCAAAAGGGCGATGCGGATCAACGGTCGATAAAGCAGACACAAGCCCACGGCAACCTCCCACCAGCCGAGAACCGGCAAGAAAATCTGCGGGGAAAACCAGTAGACCGTCCGCTTGATCAGCTCCTCCTCCGGGCTCATGCCCAAAGGCTTCAACACCCCAAACCAAATAAAAATAAAGGCGATGGAGAACCGCATCAGGGGCTGGCAGTACCGGTCCATTCCCCCGGAAATCCTGATGTCGGCCCGATCAAGCCAGGCGTACATCTGCATTCTCCATTGCCCGCGCTTTTCTGTCCAGAGAAGCCCGTCCGGCAGAGACGTAGACAGATTTATATTCCGTGTACCGTGTGTCGTAGGAACATTGCGGGATGTGGGCATTGTTCAGGATAAAACTTTCCAGTTGCCTGATCTGAGTCTCGGTAAGCTCGCCAAAACGGATCCACCTTTCCATGACGAAATAATCGCTTGAAAAAAACCGGCAACTCACAGCATCGGCTATGATTTCGAAGGGAATGCCCTGGATGTGCTGACCGCTATAAGTAAAAAGTATCCCTTCCGGCGGCAGTTCTTCCGGCGGCTGGTTGTCGGCAATGTATGAAAACGACACGCCTCCCATGCTGATGTCGAGCACCCGGCCAACCCCCTGGTGAAACACGTACATTTCCTGGCGTGGGGTAAACCGGGGGAATTTCCCATGGTGTTCGCCCGGCGCATTGCTGGATCGTGCATGCTTGCCGCCTCCGGTATCGAGCCAATTCCCTGACCGGTCCCCCAAAGTTTCTCCGCTTCTGAGCGGAAAGGCATTGCGGACAGGGGCGATTCTGCAGATAGCATCTTCCGACTTTCCCATGGCATTTCTCCTTTTTGCTGACGTATTTTCGTGGCTCGATCAGGCGACAGTAGAAACAATGTAACGGCACTCAATGATAAATAAAAATGAATAATATAAATGTTTATTGCAAATTTAACTTATGTTACCATCAAAGAAAAAGGCGCTCCAATCACCATCATGCGAGGAATTCTCGATGAGCATCACCCTGAGGCAACTGGAAATCTTTGTCGCGGTAGCCGAAACCCAGCAGGTGACCAAGGCAAGCGAAAAGCTGTTCCTGACCCAATCGGCAGTGAGCATGGCCCTCAACGAATTGCAGAATCAATTGGGCGGCCCTCTTTTTGACCGGCGGGGCCGAGCCCTGTTGATCAATGACCGTGGCCGCTATCTTCTACCGTTTGCCAAGGAGATCCTCTGCCAGATCAACAATATCGAGACCCTGATGACCGAGAAAAAAGACAAGGTTGTCGGCGCCCTCAAAATCGTGGCCAGTTCCACGGTCGGCAATTATGTTCTGCCTTATCTGATCGGGGCCTTCAAGCACATGCATCCCTCTGTTTCCATCGATATGGAGGTCTGCAACACCAGCCATGCCGAGGAACTCATCGTGGACGGCAGCATGGATCTCGGTTTTGTGGAGGGCGAGGTCAGCAATGACCAGATTGCCACGATCCCCTGGCTCCAGGATGAGCTGATGGTGATCGCCAGTCCGGGCAGCGAAATAGGCGGCCAAAAGACCTTCCGGGTGCCGGAGGATCTGGAGAGATGCGAGTGGGTCATGCGGGAAAAGGGCTCGGGTACGGCTCAAATCTTCAAGAAAAAACTGGGCCGCCACGTAACCGGACTCAAGGTGGTCATGGAACTGGGCCACACCGAGGCCATCAAAAAAGCGGTGGAATCCAACGCCGGGGTTGCCTGCCTCTCAAAACTGGCCGTCTGTCGGGAAGTGGATCAGGGATGGCTGGCAGGGTTGCCCGTGGAGGGCGTTGACATGAAACGAACCCTACAGATCATTCAATACAAGAAAAAGGCCACCACCAACCTGATGGAGGAATTCATCAACTTCTGCGCCCTGCTCAACGAGTGCAGCCAGGGCTGCGCCTGCTTGTCCTCGCCCTGGAAGCTTCAGGATCTGTTGGCGAAATCCTGCCAGCAGCCGGGGGCATAAGGGGCTGATTTCTCTCCTCGTGTTTAACCTTGACACCGGCAGACAAGATATACATACTAATGCATATAAATAATGCACACTGAGGAGGCCGTCCATGAGAACAACGCTCAATATCGAAGATACCTTGCTGGAAAAAGCTGCAAAATTAACTGGCGTTAAAGAAAAGACCTCTCTTGTCAAACTCGGATTGCAGGCGCTCATCGCCAAGGAAAGCGCAAAAAGACTTGCCACATTGGGGGGAACTGAAAAAAATCTGGAAATGATCCCGCGAAGAAAATCCGAGGAATCATGATATGATTCTGGTCGACACCTCGGTTTGGGTAGATCATTTACGATCTGGAACCATCGGACTTGACGCATTATTAAATGACGGCCAGGTAGTCTGTCACCCGTTTATCATTGGCGAACTCGCTTGCGGACACCTCAAGAATAGAACGGAAATACTCGATCTCCTCCAGGAGCTTCCCATGGCGATCCGCGCCGATGACGAGGAACTCATCAAATTCATTGACGATTACACGCTGATGGGAAAAGGGCTGGGGTATATTGATATTCATTTACTCATGTCCGCCATGCTGACCAAGATCCCTCTCTGGACAATTGACAGACGGTTGCATGAAATTTCCTTACAACTTCGCTTAACCCATTGATGTCGCGGGGGCAGATATCCGAACTGACCCCCAAAAATCTTAACGAGCCGACACCCATAGGAATTGACAGCCATGATCGTTGATCGTTTACATAATTACAGATGTTATCCCTTTGGCAAGGCGTGGCTTGTGGCCTTTGATTTTCTCCTGTCGTTGCCGCACGATGCGGAAGAAAAAAAGTACCACTTGCAAGGCGATGACCTCTTCGCCATTGTTATGAGTTATGAAACTTGCGCTCCGGAAACTGCGGAGATTGAAGCACACCGGAAATATCTCGATATTCAGGCAGTTATCAGCGGAGAAAAGGGAATTGGCTGGGGTCAGGCCGATGAGCTGGAAATCGGCACGCCCTATGACGCCGCCAAGGATGCCGAATTATACAAGCACCCCAAACAGGGATTGCTACGGGTGGATTTGTTTCCTGGAGATTTCATGGCCCTGTTCCCTCACGACGCGCATATGCCATCGCTTATGACCAAACAGGTTCCGGTCTTTACCAAAAAGGTGGTTGTAAAGGTGGACATGCATCTCTTGTAAAGAGATATGAATCCTCGGCGTTTTGTGTGGAAACGGATAAGAGCTTCTGGGAATTCGCCGTATTCCGTATAAGACGCCCATGAGAGACATAAAATGGATTTTCAGGGATTTTCTCCCTTTTGGCATCCAAAAAGCCGAGACCTAAATGGCGGAAAAGTGTCAAAAAAGGAAATCCGTATAATATTAATATTAGGTTTCCAAATGCGCTTACTACTCTGTTTATTTTGTTTATTCTTTTGCTTCCCAAGCCACCCGGCCCAAGCTGATTCCGAAGCATTAATTGGTTCGTGGGTGGGTGGAGATACAGCATCAATGTCAATTTATGGAACACTACACATCAATAGCAAAACCATATCGTGGGGTGGCCACAACAAGTACTACTCTAAATGTCAAGTCGGTTACATAGTTGTTCCAGAAGAAGGAGATATTGTTTTCGAAGATCAAGTTGGTAGCATTTTTAGCATAAAAAATAACAAGAAATCTGCAACTAAAAGGAATTTCCATAAGGATGGAACATCAACCATTGATGATGAGGAGTGCAATTTTACTACCTACTTGCTAAAAATAAGAGGTGGCAAATGTGCAAATGGAGTTGCTTATTTTCGCCTTACCTTCCCATTTGAAGGTAATTTTACCTATCTCGCCGTGATTGAATACGACAAGAAGGATCATCCTATCAGGTGGAGGCATTTCCACGGCGGAAAATAAGTATTACTAGCAACCCAACCAGCCATTTAACACGGACTCGCTGAAGCTCGCCGGTTAATTCAAACCGTTCAGGATTTACTCAAATCCACATAAAACGTCAAAGAACCAAAGATATCCGAGTCTAAAAACTCCTTAACCCTCCCCCGCAGTTGTCTCACAAAACCCCTGAATCTCAGCAAGAAACTCCGCGCCGTAACGTTCGAGCTTGTGGGCGCCGACGCCGTGGATGCGCAAAAAACCCTCGTTGTCAATGGGCAGATGGGCTGCCATCTCCGCCAAAGCAACATCGCTAAAAATAACAAAGGGCGGCACCCCGGCCGCATCGGCCAAGGCTTTACGCACCGTGCGCAGCCTGGCAAACAGTTCCTGATTGTACTCCAGATCACCGACCTTGCGCCGTACCGCCTTGGGCAGGGCCGCGATCTTGGCCCTGGGTTTGGCCATGCTGAGGGTTTGCTCCCCGCGCAGCAGGGGCCGGGCAGACTCGCTCAGTTTGAGCACCGAGTAGTTGGACACATCCTGTTCCAGGTATCCCTGCTGCACCAGATGACGGAGGATACTGCCCCAGTATTCCTGGCTTTTGTCCGCGCCGATGCCGTAGGTGGAAAGCCGGTCGTGCCCCAGCTGCAGGAGCCGCTCTTTTTTCGAGCCGCGCAGCACCTCGATCACATGCCCGACCCCGAAACGCTGATCCACCCGAAAGACGCAGGACAAGGCCTTGCGGGCGTCTTCCGTCACATCGACCAGCTCCGGCGGGTTAAGGCAGATATCACAATTTCCACAGTCCTGCTCCAGGCGATCGCCGAAATAGCCGAGCAGCACCTGCCGCCTGCAACTCAAGGCCTCGGCAAAACCCACCATGGTGTTGAGCTTGTGGAGTTCGATCCGCTTCTGCTCAGCATTGTCGCTGTTTTCTATCAAGCTGCGGGCCAGGGCGATATCACCGTAGCCGAACAGGAGCAGGGCTTCGGCCGCCAGCCCGTCACGACCGGCGCGGCCAGTTTCTTGGTAGTAACTTTCGAGGTTCTTGGGGATGTCGTAATGCACCACATAGCGGATATTGGATTTATCGATGCCCATGCCGAAGGCCACCGTGGCCACGATGATCTGGACATCGTCCCGCAAGAAATCCTCCTGCACCCGCTGCCGCTGCATGGCCGGCAGCCCGGCGTGATAGGAAGCCGCAGAAAACCCTGCCTCGCGCAACTGCTCCGTCACCTTCTCCACCCGTTTGCGGCTCAGGCAGTAGACGATCCCCGCCTCCTCCCGTCGCCCCTGCAAAAAATAGGCGAGCTGGGCAAAGGGTTTGTGTTTTTCCAGCACGGTGTAGCGGATATTGGGCCGGTCAAAGCCGGAGACATAACACTGGTTTGCGCGTAAGCCCAGACGCTCGAGGATATCCTTGCGGGTATGGGGCTCGGCTGTGGCGGTGAGAGCAATTACAGGGATGTCGGGGAAGAGCTTGCGCAGCTGGCCAAGCTTGGAGTATTCGGGGCGGAAGTCGTGGCCCCACTGGGAGATACAATGCGCTTCGTCGATGGCAAACAGGGCAATGGGAACCTCGCGGAGCCGCTCGACAAACCCCTCGCTCATCAACCGTTCCGGCGCGACATAGAGCAGGTCCAGCTCCTCGCGGTGCAGCTGGGCAAGAACCTGGCGGGCCTCCTCGCTTTTCAGGGACGAATTGTAAAAAGCCGCCCGAACTCCGCAGGCGACAAGAGCATCCACCTGATCCTTCATCAGGGAAATCAGCGGAGAAACCACGATCCCCACGCCTGGGCGGTGCAGGGCCGGAATCTGATAGCACAACGATTTGCCGCCGCCGGTTGGCATCAGGACAAAAGCATCCTCGCCCCGGATAAGTCCTTCGATGATCTCCTGCTGCGGGGGCCGAAAGGTGGTATAGCCGAATATCTTTTTGAGGCTTTCCAGGGGAGTGCCGTTCATGCGATTCGAAAATCCTCTTTCTGATTTTTAAGCGATTTTCGATTGTACTCATCACGGCGACACTCCCGCCACCATTTATCGGCCAAGCCAAAAAAAATTACCGCCCGATGAATCCCTACACGTAGCGCTGCATTATCTGCCGCAACCCATCCCGTGAGACCTCCTGCCGAGCGAGCGGTCCGTTTTTGAGTACAGCAAATTGGTCCTCAAAAATCGGCCCTTCTTTTTTATAAATAACCCCCAGCGGGATGCGCTCCCCGAACTCCAGTGCGGTGCGCAGGGCCTGGGCATGATCGGCCGGATCATGGGCCTCGCTAAGCTCATAACAATGTTCCTTGTACCACTTGTAGGTGTTGACCTTGTTGAACGACACACAGGGTTGCAGGATATCCACAAGGGCCGTGCCCCGATGCTTGATGGCCTGGGCGATGAGTCCGGCCAGATGCTCCGGCATGCCTGCATAGCCACGGGCCACAAAGGAGGCGCCCATGGTCACCGCCACGGCCACTGGGTTGAAGGGCGCGGCAAAAGCGCCGTGGGGCTGGGCCTTGGTCACAAAGCCCTGCTCCGAGGTGGGGCTGGCCTGCCCCTTGGTAAGACCATATACCCGGTTGTCGTGCGCCAGGATGGTGAGATCGAGATTGCGACGCAGGGCGGCGAGGAAATGGTTGCCGCCCTCCCCGTACATGCAGCCGTCGCCGCTTTCGGCGATCACGGTGAGTTCCGGATTGGCGAGCTTTGCCCCGATGGCCACGGGAAGGCTGCGGCCATGCAGGCCGTTAAAGACATTGGCCTTCAGATAATGCGGGGTCTTGGCTGCCTGGCCGATACCGGAAACCAGTAGCACCTGATGGGGCGCAAGTCCGCAGGCGACCAGGGCATGCTTCAGGGCGTTGAGAATCCCGAAGTTGCCGCAGCCAGGGCACCAGGCGGTTTCGTATTCGCCGTACTCCTCGATGGATGTCATGCTTTTCCCTCCATAACTGCAAGGCGGTCCAGAATATAACGGGCGGTAAAGGGCAGGCCGTCGTAACGCGCTATCCGGGTCGGGATGGCAAAACCGGCCTCCCGCTGAATGAGCCGGGCAAACTGGCCGGTGGCGTTGCCCTCCACGCAGACGACCTCCTTGGCCGTCTGGAGAATATCGAGAAACTGGTCCGGAACCAACGGCCAGACCTGGGAGAAATGAAGCGTTGCGACACTCCGCCCCTGCCCGCGCAGAACCGCGGCGGCCTCCAGCACGGGGCCTTGGCTGGAGCCCCAGCAGACGAGGAGGAGGTCTGCGCCTTTCTCCCCGTCAAGCTCGGGGGCAACGGTCTCCTGCCTGAGAATCTCGAATTTGCGAAGCCGTTTTTCCACCATGGCGATGCGCATCCCGTGGTCTTCGCTGATATGGCCGGCCTCGTCATGCTCGTCGCTGTCCGCCACCACCAGATACGTCGACATTCCTGGCAACAGGCGGGGCGAGAGACCGTTTTCGGTGAGACGGTAGCGTTGGTAGGGAGGCGTAGTATCCGACTCCACTTCTGCCGTGACCGGGGCGATGGCTGCCGGGTCAAAAGGCGCCACCGGCCGGGAGGAATCGGCCAGGAACTGATCGGTCAGGAGAAAGATCGGCGATTGGGCTTGCTCGGCCAGGGCCAAGGCCTTCTGGGTCAGATGGTAGCAGGCCTCGATGCAGCCAGGGGCAAAAATCGTGCGGGGAAATTCTCCATGCCCGGCATGGAGGACGAATTCCAGATCCGCCTGCTCGGTGCGGGTGGGCATGCCCGTTGCAGGCCCTGGGCGCTGGGCCACCGCGATCAGCACCGGCGTTTCGGTCATGGCGGCCAGACTCACGCCCTCGGCCATCAGGGCAAAGCCGCCGCCCGAGGTGGCCACCATGCTGGGCGCTCCGGCAAAAGCAGCGCCGATGGCCATGTTGATAGCGGCAATCTCGTCTTCTGCCTGCTCGATTACGCAGCCCATGGCCTCGGCATGGCTGATCAGCTCAAGAACAATGGAGGTGGCCGGGGTCATGGGATAGAAGGCGCAGAACTTGAGGCCGCCGGCCAGAGCACCCAGAGCGATGGCCTCATTGCCGTTCAGCAAAAGGCGATCCGCTTTCGGTACACCGCCAGTCAGGGTCAAACCATGCTCCGGCACATGGGCCGCAGCCCACACCCGGCTTTTCTCCATGATCTCCCGATTCTCGACCAGAGCCTCGGGATGTTTCTTGCCGAGCATGGCCTCCACCGCCTGATAGAGCGGCTCCGAGGGAAGCCCCAGAATCTGACCGAGCAAGGCCAGGGCCGCCGTGTTCCACAGCCGCTCCGGGCCAAGCTCGGCAAAGGGCACCGCAATGGTACCCGGCAGATCGGGGGCAAAGGCGGAATCGGCAATGAGCAGCGCCTGGCTGGTCAATTGGCCCCGATGCAGCGCCACGGTTTCGGCATTGAGCGCCACCAGAATATCAATGCTCTCGCGGGGCGCGAAAAATGGCCCCGCGCCCAGGCGGATGGCAAAGGTGTTATGCCCTCCGCGGATTCTGGAATGATAGCTCTGGCTGACAAAAACCTCATAACCGGCCCGGACCAAGGCCTTGCCCAGCAACTGGCCGATGGTCACCAGGCCCTGGCCGGCTTCGCCGCCTATCAACAGATGGATGTCCAGTGGCATGCTTCGCCCTCCCCTGCGCTATTTTCTGACTGCTTTATAGCGAGCGTACAGATCGTGGATGCGGTGGCGCAGATCGCTGATCTTTTTGGAATCTTCCTTGGAGAGCCAGCGGGGTTCGCTGATCGCAAAGATGATCTTGGCCAGCTCATCGAGCACGCTCTCGATGGCAAGACACCACTCTTTGGTGCAGATATGGGTCATCTCCTTGGCCTCGTCAATGTCCTGGGCCACGAGATCAAGGGATTTTTCAAGATGCGCCAAAAACTCCCGATGCGCACGCAGCATGGTTTCTTCCATTTCAACCTGACGTTTCATGATGCTCCTCCTGTATTTGGATGGTTCATGATCGACGAACGGGGAAGATTCCCGTCGCCCGTTATCTGCCTACAGCTCCAGCAGACGGTGATTGATCTCGATGCCCACCATGGCTCCTTGGCCTGCGGCAATAATGGCCTGGGCCTTGCCCGCCTTGAGGGCGCCCAGGGCAAACAGATTCTTAATCGAGGTTTCGCAGCCAGGGTCGGTGGTAATTTGCGCCCCGCCGCCATCTCGGGCAAGGCCGAGCCCGGCCAGGCAGGAATCATTGAGAGTGTAATCGTAGCTGAGCATGACCGCCTCGCAGGGTATCTCCTGCCCGCCTGCCAATTTCACCCCGGCCAACACCGTGTCGCCAAGAAATTCCTGCGGGATGCCGACAATAAAGGCAATGCCATCCTCGGCCAACAGCTCGGCATGGTCCTCCGGCATAAGACCAGCCGGAAGGATGAGCGCTATATCCGGGGTAAACATCTGCCGCATGGCAAAAGCGAGGCGCATGGCATCGAGGGAATCGCCGAGGATAACGAGCTTTTTGCCCGTGGTGCGGTAACCGTCGCAGTCAACGCAGGTGAAGACCGTCCGGCTGAAAAACCTGTTCATCCCCTTGATTTTCGGCGGATGCTCGACAGCCCCGGCGGAAACGATGGCATAGTGCGCTTGGTACTGGCCCTTTTCCGTGATCACGGTGAAACCATCTCCGGCCCGCACCGAGACAACGTGCTCTTGCCTGAATTCCGCGCCGAAGGATTTGATCTGCCTGATCCCGGTATCGACAAGCTCTTTGCCGGAGGTGCGTTCAAGACCGAGATAGTTTTCGATATGCAGGGCATGGCGGGTCCGACCGCCACCGTGATCGAGGAGAAGAACCTTGCGGTTATAACGGGCAAGATGGATGGCGGCCTGCAAACCGCCAGGCCCTGCCCCGATGATGATGCAGTCGTAACGGTTTTCTTTCATAGACCTTCCTGGTCCTCCCCCCCGGCGGCAGGAAATCGCTTACAAGACAGGACAGCGGAAAAGCCCGAAGCCGAGGAGCGGCCCAGACTTTTCCGCTAACACGGGCTCACAGGAGCCGATAGGGATAGGCGCGCTTGGTCCATTCGCTGTCGGGAAACGCAGCGGTCAGCTTTTCGTAGGCTTCCTTCAACGGTTTGGGATCATGCGAGCGCTTGTAACGGCAGACGCCGCACAAAAAAATGGCCTCCGGGGCGCTGCCGCTTTGCGCATACCCGTCAACCAGTTGTTCAAGGCGAACCAGGGCCTCGTCAAAACGATCATTTTCATAATGATATTTACCCAGCCCCAGCAGGAGCGAGGGAATCAACTCCTCTGGCCCAAAAAAACCAACGGTCCGGTGATGCTCCTGAGCTTCTGGGCTCAAGGTGATCAGGGTGGGCGTCCACTTGACGTTGTACTTCTCCGAATAGGGCTTACTGTCGGACAAAAGCCGCAGCGGGATAAAATTTTCCTCGATGAACCGGACAACCTTGCCTTCGGGATACGTAACTGTATCCATCTGTTGGCAGCCAATTCAGTTGGGATTGAAAAAATCGAGCAAGACCGGTTTGCCCGCCTTCTGCCCCAGACACAGGGCATCGTCCATTTCCGTTCGCCATTGGATTTTTGCTGTCATGATTTCCCCCTTTTGAGATTTGCCACTGAAATCAGCCTATTACGCAATCTACGCTCAAAAAACTGGGTGTCAGCCGCCGACCTCATAGTCGAAAAACTCGCGGGCAGTCTCCTCGTACTTGTTCCCAAGATCCGCTATCTTCCCTTTGATTTCCTTCCGCGCCGGGCTCCACTCCGTCGGGCATGCAGTACGCAACTGGTCCAGCCGGTCATCAAGCTCGGTCATAACGATATTCAGACCATTGATCTTTTCATACATCCGCTGCTTGTCGCCTGTCGGCAATTTATCCATCTGGCGCATGACATTATACAGTTTCGCTTTCCACGCCGTGAGTTCCGTATCCACATTCCTGCAATAATCTTTAACGTTCATGGCTCCACCCCTCTGTTGGAAGTTATCAGACTGTGACTGGCCCGTATCATTAAACGTGCAGTGTGTTTTCTGGACTCACCTCCTTTTTTGTCCTCTAAAAGAGGAGCGATCCGTTTTATCTATATTCAGACAGTGACCTACTACAGTTGCTCGATATTCTTCCTGAGCTGACCGATTTGCAGGCCCAGCGACACGCATTGTTTGCCGTCCATGCATTCCTGCGCCTCGGACTCCTCCAAAAAGGTCTTGAGTTCGTGCTTGTCCTTCTTGAACAACCCAGGCCTTGTTCTGCTTGTCGTAATCAACCATAAGGTCGATACCGCAAGCGCCGATTTCCGGGAAAACCGCCTTGATCTTCTTGCACAGTTCTTCTTTAGTGTGCATGGCTTTTCCTCCTGTTGCCCGATTATTTCAATTTTCTTATTTTTTTAGTATAGGCATCCTGAAACTGGATGTAAAGAGGCCGGGAAATGGTTGTCCCAGGCTGCTTTGTCTGGCGGGCTTTGGGGGCTGAAGGCTCTTTCTCGCATACGAAAAAAAGCAATTGGTCTCGCCGCAGGGAAGATCCCGGAAGAGGAAGAGAATTCTGGTGGCCAGGTTGTTGTCCGCGCTTCCTTTTATTACTGAAGAGCCTGGGCAATCTCCTGCTGCATGGCGTCGATAACGGCGATGGGATCAGCGGCTTTGGAGATGGGGCGGCCCACGACCACCTGATCGGCGCCGCTTGTGATAGCGCGGCCAGCGGTCATGATCCTGGTCTGATCGTCGGCGGTATCAAGAACATTGGCACCAGGCCTGATCCCCGGCGTGACCAGTAGCAGCTTCTCGCCAAGCCCGTCGCGCAGGCGGGCTGCCTCAAGGCCGGAGGAAACCACCCCGTCGCAGCCCAGGTCCAATGCGCGTTTGGCCCGAAAATAAACCAAATCTTCGATGGACTGGGTCATACCCATGGCCCGCAGGTCTTCTTCGCCGAAACTGGTGAGCACGGTCACGGCCAGCAGCTTGATATCTCCTTTTTCCTCCAGGGCCGCCCGGATGATCGGATCGTTGCCGTGGACAGTGGCCAAGCTCACCCCGTGTTTCTTGAGTTGGGCCACGGCCAGCTTGACCGTCTCCGGGATATCAAAAAATTTGAGGTCCAGCATCACCTTGTGGCCCCGATCAACCAGCCAGTCAACGGTCTGGAACCAGTCGGCCATGAAAAGCTGGAGCCCAACTTTATAAAAGCCAAGATGGGACTCCGTTTTTTTCACCAGCTCCCTGGCCTGCTCCGGTGTTTCCACATCAAGGGCCAGGATGATCCGTTCTTTCAATGGAATATCTTTCACGCGCTGCCTTTTCCTTTTTCCTTGTTACCCATCCTACTTGATATCAACCTTCACCCGACCGCTGACATCGTAGGAATCCTTCTGCATGTCATAGGCCATACCCTTGCCGTGAATGTCCATGCCTTTGCCGGTGACCTGCACCGGGGACGTGGTCGTGATCTTTCGGGCCTGATCATCATAGCTGAGACTGTCGGACTGAATCAGCATGCCATTCTCGGCCTGCACCTTGACACTGTTTCGCATGGTGAGGATTTTTTTCTTGCTGTTGTATTCGCCTTCCTGCCCGGTGATGACAAATCTGCGCTCGGCGTTTTTAAAAACCTGCGCCTCCACCGTTTCCATCTGCATTCTGTCCTGGTCTTCTCCGGCAAAAAGGTGCTTGGCCTGGATCTGCCAGTCCCGCACCCCGTTTTTCAACTGGGAAAACAAGACCCCCTCCATACTGAAACCTGCGCCTGTGGTCGTTGCCTGGGGCACGGCAAGATTAGCAGCCAGACCGCCGTGCGGTAGCAGAACACTGGTGAACGCCCCGCCCCAAATCGGCCAGGAGAGCAGCAGAGCCACGGGCAACAGCCAAAGGATATTTCGGTAGCCGGTCATCATCGCAGATACCTCGTAAGCAGCTCTTCCCGCTGCCCCTTAGCCTCGATGATCAGCTCGCACAGCTCCCGCACCGCGCCTTTGCCCCCTTCCCGCCTGGTCACATAATGGGCAACCGCCTTGACCTCGGCCACGGCATCGGCCACCGTTACCGCCAACCCAACCCGGCTGAGCAGGGGCAAATCAAGCCAGTCATCTCCCATGTAGGCGACCTGCTGGGGGATAAGTTTCTGGGCAGTGAGAATCTCAGAAAATGCCTCGATTTTGTTGCCTACCCCTTGATAGAGGTGGGCCAGTTTCAGGTCCTGGGCCCGGCGTTCCACCGCCTCGGAGCGGCGGGCGGTGATGATGCCCACCTCAACCCCAGCCTCCCGCAAAAGACGGATGCCGAAGCCGTCCTTGATGTTAAAGGTCTTGAGCTCCGTGCCGGAATTGCCGTAGACAATAGAGCCGTCGGTGAGCACTCCGTCCACATCCAAAAGCAACAGACGGATTTCCTTGGCCAGCGGCAGGCAGTTACGCCAGACATAGCCGTGCTCGGCCTGCTCGGTGTGGGCCAAGGCCCGTTTCCGCAACCCCTCCAAAACCTCGCAGTCGGAAGGATATTGCCCGCCCGGAATGCCACAGGAACCAGTGTCGGTCATAGCCCTGTCTCCCCAGCCTGACGCTGAATGAGGGTGTGAATCTCCAGAAGATGGGCAAGCAACGGCTCCACCCCTTTGAGCGGCATAGAGTTTGGTCCGTCGCACAGGGCCTTGGCCGGATCAGGGTGAATCTCCATGAACATCCCATCGATCCCGGCTGCCACTGCGGCCCGGGCCAAGGTGGGGATAAACTCGCGCTGCCCGCCGGAGCTGCCCCCTGCCCCACCGGGAAGCTGGACGCTGTGGGTCGCATCGTAGATAACCGGGCAGCCAAAAGAGCGCATCACCGGCAGGGAGCGCATATCAACAACCAGATTATTGTAGCCAAAGGTAGTGCCCCGCTCCATGAGCATCAGCCGGTTTTTGGCCACCGCATTGATCTTGTTCACTGCATTGCGCATATCCCAAGGCGAGACAAACTGGCCTTTTTTGAGACTCACCACCTTGCCGCTTTTGGCCGCCGCCACCAACAGATCGGTCTGGCGGCAAAGAAAAGCCGGAATCTGCAAGACATCCAAGACCTCGGCGGCTGGCCTCACCTGGGCCACCTCATGCACATCGGAAACCACCGGCACGCCAAAGTCCTGCCGGATATCGGCCAAAATCCGCAGACCCTCGGCCAGGCCAGGGCCACGGAAGGAATCAAGCGAGGTCCGGTTGGCCTTGTCAAAAGAGGCCTTGAACATGTAGGAAATGCCCAGTCTGGCGCAAATCTCTTTAAGACCAGCGGCGACCTCGCGGCACAGTTCAGCCGATTCGATAACGCATGGCCCGCCGATCAATAAAAAAGGCCGGTTGGGACCGACCTCAAAAAAATCTGGGATACGAACAGACTCCACTTTCGTTCTCCTTATTTGGACGACAGAAAACTCGCCGCAACCGCCTTAAAGACCGGCGTTCGTGAGGGCAGCCTTGATAAAATCTTTGAACAAAGGATGCGGCTTCATGGGGCCAGACTTGAATTCCGGATGGAACTGGCAGCCCAGAAACCATGGATGGTCCGGCAGCTCAACAATCTCCACCAGCTTCTCGTCCGGCGATGTGCCGCTGATGATAAGACCATTTTTCACCAACTCATCCTTGAAGATGTTGTTGAATTCATAGCGATGCCGATGCCGTTCTTCTATCTGGTCTGTGCCATAGGCCTTGTGGGCAAAGGAACCCGCCACCATTTTGCAGGGGTAAGCCCCCAGCCGCAGGGTGCCGCCCAGAGCGGTGGATTCATCACGGATCTGGATCTTGCCGGTACGGTAATCAAACCACTCCTTGATGAAGTAGATGACCGGATGCTTGGTCAACTGGTTGAACTCGGTGCTGTCCGCGTCCTTCATCTTAGCGATATGCCTGGCGAACTCGATCACCGCCAGCTGCATGCCGAGGCAGATGCCGAAATAGGGGATTTTCTTCTCCCTGGCAAAGGTCACGGCCTGGATCTTGCCCGCCACCCCGCGACTGCCGAAGCCGCCCGGCACCAGCACCCCGTGGCACCCGGCCAGCAGACCCTCGGCTCCCTTGTCTTCAATCTCCTCGGCGCTCACATAGCGGAGCCGCACCTTGGCCTCATTGGCCACGGCCCCATGCACCAGGGCTTCGTGCAGGCTTTTGTATGACTCGGTCAAATCGACGTATTTGCCGATGATGCCGATCTCCACTTCGCGTTTCGGATGTTTGACCTTCTCGACCAGCTCCTGCCAAGCGTCCAGACGCGGCGATCCGGTCCAGATATTGAGCTTGTTGAGGATGATGTCATCGAGCCCCTCGGCGTGGAAACAGAGCGGCACCTCGTAGATATTCTCCACGTCGCGGGCCGTGATCACCGCCTCTTTCTCCACGTTGCAGAACAGGGAAATCTTGGCCTTCAGCTCGTTACTTAGCAGGCCTTCCGTACGGCAGAGCAGGATATCCGGCTGGATGCCGATGGCCCGCAACTCTTTCACACTATGCTGGGTGGGCTTGGTCTTTACCTCGCCTGCGGTCTTGATGTAGGGGACCCAGGTAACATGGATATACAGGGAGTTTTCCCGACCCACATCGGTGCGGAACTGACGGATCGCTTCCAGAAAGGGCAGCCCCTCGATATCGCCGATAGTGCCGCCAATCTCAATGATGGCCACATCCACCTCGCCTTCAAACTGGAGGATGGCCGCCTTGATCTCGTCGGTGATATGCGGGATCACCTGCACGGTGCCGCCCAGGTACTCGCCGCGCCGCTCCTTGCTGATTACCGAATGATAGATACGGCCCGAGGTGTAGTTGTTGCGCTGCCCCAAGGCCACGGAAGTGTATCGCTCGTAATGGCCCAAATCAAGATCGGTCTCCGCCCCATCATCGGTAACATACACCTCGCCGTGCTGAAAGGGGTTCATGGTGCCGGGATCCACGTTGATGTATGGGTCCAGCTTCTGAAAGGTGATGGACAGCCCGCGGCTCTCAAGCAGAGCGCCGATAGACGCGGCTGCCAGCCCTTTTCCCAGGGAAGAGAGAACGCCGCCAGTGATAAAAATGAACTTGGTACGATGGGTCTGATTTGTAGTTTTCATAAAATGGCGCCGGTCTCATAGAAATAGGGGGAAAAACACGGTGGATGACTCTCAACATGTGCAACACAGCCCGATACAATCAGGCCGCATTACATTCCCATCAAAATACAGTATCCGGGCCTCTTTTGTCCAAGAGAAAATGCCCATCCCGACAAGAGAAATTACCGAAGACCTTCAGGCAAAGCCAACGCGGTGGGGAAAGGATCATCACAAAATTTTTGCCCAATCCGCTATTGTCTTTTTTTTCTCCACCGAGAAATCTTTATGTACCTGTTCGTGCAACCAACGAAGCGACTTTGCTCTTAATTGGTTTCGCATTAACTCTTCTGCTTCTTGCATGACCACCTTTATCAGACACGGACACTTGTCCGTAAACACACTAGGATCGTTGACAAAGATATTTTTTTTGCGAATTTCCGCACATTGAAAAAACCAAGAAGCCCCCTCAATTGCCTCAATAACATCCCAAAAGGAGATATCTTCAGCCTTTTTTGCCAACTTGTAGCCCCCATTAGCACCAGCAATGGATCGGCAGATTCCTGCTTTTCGAAGTTTTGCAAAAACCTTGGAGAGATAGCTTTCTGTGATCCCGTTTAACCTGGCTATTTCTTTGATTCCAATGGTTTTATGCTCAGGAAGATCGATCAGGTAAAAGAGCGAATGAAACGCATACTCAACCCCAATACTGAATTGCATCTTTTATCCCCTCCTATAATTTTGACCGCTACAATAGCCTCTCTCAACAAAAATGGGTTGACTTATCTCGCAAGATTTCATAAATCTATATCGTAGATACACGATATCCATAATAAACTCCAGCAAAGAGGCTTACGCATGTTCACAGACAAATTTTTGGAAGTAATCAGTACAGAAGGTGTTGTTTCCATCGTTTCATGCGCTGACAATGAGGCCCATGTCGTAAACACTTGGAATACCTACCTTGTAAAACCCAATGATGGCAGGCTGTTGATTCCTGCCTGGGCGATGCGAAAGACTGAGAAAAAAATACTCAAGAATGACAAAGTGCTGCTGACTGTTGGGAGCAAAAAAGTAACTGGGCGCAATGGCTTAGGCGCGGGATTTCTGATTGAAGGAACAGCAAAATTTATATCTTCGGGCTCAGAATTCGACATGATGAAAGCTAAATTTTCCTTTTTAACCCGTGTTCTTGAAGTTACCGTAACCTCGATCAAACAAACACTTTGAAGTGTTAAGGCTGCACGTCTAAGTGAATAGGGGATTATTCTGGGCTACCCCCTATTTCTCTTTTCCCGTTTCCACTCATTTTGTTGCCTTATTATTTAGCTAATATAGCGAAGATTTCTACGAAGATGACCAACTGACATATGTAGATCATCACTAGCCCAGAAGCTGCTTGGAGTATGGCAAGGGAAGTTCGGCCTGCCTCCCATAGGGTGCGCGGGTAATAGGCCCGGACCTCAGGAAATCTGTCCTTTTCGCAATTCCCAATGGGAATTCCATAAACACCCCTGGTAAGAATGATCCATAACACGGAAAAACCAAGCATCGGGAGACGTAGTGGGCCTTTCTTGGCCCATGCCGCGAAATGAAAGCCCCACTGATTCGGCAGGTCGGTCATCGAGTAGATGAGCAGCACAACAAAGGTCAGAGGGGCCGCCGCCCAAGCAGCGGCCATCCACGGCACATACGCCTTTTGAGTGAGCAGCACCTTGGGGGGCGTGGATTCCGGGGGAACGTCTAATTCCTTCCCCGCCATGTCTCCATTCCCAAGCGCATGCTCCCTTCTGCTTTCTTCTTTATCCACCATTCTCTTCCCCTTTCTCCTTGTTGCACCCGCCGATGTTACTTGAAAAAGAAATTCCAGGTTTCTGTATAAATGAGCATCTGCACTAGGTAAATCTTCGCCAAAAGCAAGGCCGCGTGGAGTAAGGCGAGAGAAGTTCGATCTCTGTCCCTTGGAGTTCTTGGGTAATAGGCCAGAACCTCCGGAAGCATTCTCCTCGCTGGGGTCCCAAAGGGTACTCCATAAACAATCCTTCTCAGGATATAGACTAACAACGCACAACCAATCGTCGGGATTCTCAGCGGGCCTGTCCTGGTCCATGCCGCAATATAGAAGCCCCATTGGTCCGGCAGGCTTGATCTCGAGTAAACAACCATTGCTATTAAAGTCAGGGGGGCCGCACCGTAAGCCACAAACAGCCAAGGCCCAAGATCTCTTCTGGAGAGCAGCACCTTTGGGGGCGGCAATTCCGAGGAAATGCCTAATTCATTTTCCGTAACGTCTCCATCCCAAATCGAAGGCTCCCTTCGATTTTCTTCCTCACCCACCATGCTCTTTCTCCTTACTCCACCAAGTGTCATCATGCATACCCGCACCCCTAACCCAAAAAAGCATTGCACAAGGTGTAAAGAAATCTCCTCCGATTGTCAAAGATTTTCGGCCATCATGAACCATGGCTTTATTGTGGATATTTTCTCATTGCTCCGCGACAAGGCGTGGTCATAATCTTCCTTTCTCTATACAATTGCGGCTTGTTGCCCTTGCCGCAAATAAGGTAGTATGGCGAAAACATTCGTCAAGCCTGAGGATACAGATTCCGCCATGCCGCTTCGCCGCAACATAAAAACCCACGCCATTCTGGCGTTTCTCTGCCTACTGGTTGTGGCTCCGCTCGGCTGCAAGGGAGACAAGGCCCCAGAAAAACCCGTTGCTCAAGAAACTCCGACCCGTAAGTCTGGCTGCCAAAGCTGCCACCCGGAGGTCCGGCTCGACGCCAGCCACAACCTCGCCTGCACCGACTGCCATGGAGGTAGCCCGACAGGAACAACACAGGAACAGGCCCACGCCGGACTCATCACCCGACCAGCCCATCCTGACCAGATGCAGAAGGCCTGCGGCACATGCCATACCCGCCAAGTGAACGAGATTACCGCTTCGCTGCATTTCACGGCAAGAAACGAGGTCAATGCCGTCCGCACTGCCTTTGGCGCCCAAGCCCCCCTTGCTTCACTTGCGGAAATCCCGGTCCTCGGGACAATCACTTCCCCCCTTGACCTTGCCGACGATCTGCTCCGCCGCCGCTGCCTGCGGTGCCATGTGTACACCTCCGGCGATGGCTACCCGGAAACGGTGCGGGGCACGGGCTGCGCCGCCTGTCATCTCGCCTACGGCAACGGCAAGATGACCAGCCATGCCTTCAACAAATCCCCGGCAGACAGCCAGTGCCTGCACTGCCATTACGGCAACTTCGTGGGTGCCGACTATTATGGCCGCTTTGAGCACGACTTCAACCAAGAGTACCGCACCCCCTACCGCACCGATGGCGCGGAAACCCGGCCCTATGGAGTCGAGTACCACCAGTTGGCCCCGGACATCCACCAGCAGAAAGGGATGGCCTGCATCGATTGTCACAGCGGGGCGGAACTCATGGGCGGACACAGCGCGGCCAAAGGCACAAGCCCGGCCATCACCTGTCTTTCCTGCCACGGCTGGCGCAAAGGCCTGCCCATGCCCCTGAGCAATCTCCAGGTTGAGGCAGGTCAACTTGTCCTCACCACCCGGCTCACCGGCAAAAAGCTCATGGTGCCCCAGCTTGTCCACCCAGCCCACAGGCAGTACGAAAAAAAGGCCCATTGCACCGTGTGCCACAGCCAGTGGTCCTTTAACGACCAGGGCACCCATCTGCTCCGCACCGATACCCCCGAACATCCCGCCTGGGCCAGACTCAGTGTGCAAGGCAGCCGCGAGGTGGAGGATCAGCTCAACAACCCCACCCCACAAGCCCCTTCCCTGCGGGACAAGATCACGGGAGCGTCAAGCCAAAGCCTCTGGCTCAAGGGCTACGAGCTGCGCCGCTGGGAAAGCCCCCTGATCGGCGTTGGCCCAGACGGCAGGCTCCAGATCTTCCGGCCCATTCTGGACCTGCACCTGTCCATGACTGACACAAATAACAAGGTCATCTTCGACAACGTGGGCGTGACGCCTCAGCAACAGCGCTATCGTCCCTACACCCCCCACACCGTTGGCAAGGCCGGGGCGTTCTTCAGTGAACGGCTCAAGCCCAACCTCCCCATCGAGACCAAACATGAATAGCACAAAACATATCCGAACAATCTCCCTGCCTGCGCTCCTGCTTCTATGCGGGGCAACCTTTTCCGGCTGCACCACCGTGCTCACCAGCACTCCGCCGCCGAAGACTTCCGCCCCTCCGGCCAAATCCGCACCCACAACAGGCCGCATCCCCGCTACGCAAAAGCCCTACCAGATTGAGGGCAAGACCTACTATCCGCTGCCCTCAGCCGAAGGATACGTCGAAACCGGCACTGCCTCCTGGTATGGCAACCCATTCCATGGCCGCAAGACCTCTAACGGCGAGACCTACAACATGTACGACTGGACTGCGGCCCACAAAACCCTACCCATGAACACCCGGCTCCTGGTGGAAAACCTCGGCAACGGCAAGTCCACCACGGTGCGGATCAACGACCGTGGGCCTTTCGTGGGCACCCGGATCATTGATCTCTCCTACAATGTGGCCCGGGATCTGGAAATCATGAAGGAAGGCACCGGCAAGGTCCGGATCACCGCCTTGGGCGAGGCGGAAACCGTTACGCTTGCCGACAACAAGACCGCAGCCCATTTCCTGCCCCACGAAGATTTCCAGAAGGGTGATTTCTTTGTCCAGATCGGGGCCTTCACCGTCCAAGAGAATGCTGACCGCTTGAAGAACAAAATGATCAAAGGTGGCAGAGAGACCGAGACCTTC
The DNA here is from genome assembly GCA_026388695.1 of Deltaproteobacteria bacterium. GTDB lineage: Bacteria > Desulfobacterota > Desulfobulbia > Desulfobulbales > Desulfurivibrionaceae > Thiovibrio. The sequence continues at coordinate 81,721 of JAPLJH010000067.1, forward strand.
CGCCATGAGCGGGCCGATCAGGTTTTCTACCGCGTTCAGGTCAAGGCTGGAAACACCCTGGCCACAGCCAAACAGATGGAGCAGACCATGGCCAAAGCAGGCTTCCCCGGAGCTTTCGTAGTGGCGCGGTAAAAACCATCCCTACAATTTCTTGACAGCCGAAGGCCAATCGTTATATCCCATAACCATGGGTTGTTTTTCATAACGAAAGGCGTACCGTTCCCCACTCTGCCGAGGAGGGCTGTCATGATCTTTAAGGTCTTCAAAAAACAGGAGCTCGCCCGCCTCCATGAGCTGCTGGCCGTCAACGTCATTGTCGGCCCCGTGGCCAAAGGCAACGACCGCAACGGCAAGCCCCTGTACGATTTCGATGTGGTCTACGACTTTGACGAACTCGCCCTTGATTACACCCAGACGGTGCATTCGCCCAAACGCTTTGTCCTGCCCTATCAGGAAACCTTGTCCACCTTTGCCATAACCCGTGACGGCTGGGAAAAGCATGTTGACATCAACGTCTACCGGCCTCTGGTCTTCTTCGGCATGCACGCCTGCGACATCAATGCCCTGAACAAGCTGGATCTGGTCCTGGCGCAAAGCACCTACCCAAACCCATACTACATAGGCAAACGGAAAAACCTTTTCATCATCGGGCTGGACTGTAACCCCGAACCCCAATGTTTCTGCCGCTCCATGGAAACAGACTCCGCCATCCACGGCTTTGACGTGTTTCTCACCGATCTGGGGGGCAAATATTTTGCAGAAATCCTGTCGGCCACGGCCTTTGACCTTCTGAGCCAGATCAAATGCACGGACCCGAACGCAAAAGAGCTCGCCCTCTACAAGCACACCACCAAAGAGAAAAGCACACGCTACACCGCCACGGTGGACACCTCGGACCTCACCAAGATTCTCGATCTTGAATTTGAATCAAAAGCCTGGGATTACTGGGGTGACAAATGTCTTTCCTGCGGCACTTGCGCCAATGTTTGCCCCACCTGTTATTGCTACGGCGTTGAGGAGCATGTCGATCTCGATCTGAAACACGCTAGCAAGACAAAATCGCTCCATTCCTGCAACCTCATCGACTTTGCCAAGGTGGCTGGCGGTCACAACTTCCGGCCCACAAGCGCCAGCCGCCTAAAATACAGGTACTACCACAAACATCGCGGCTTCGTGGAGGCCTTTGAAGAGTCCCTCTGTGTTGGCTGCGGTCGCTGCGGGGCAGCCTGTCTTGCCGACATCACCCCC
>JAPLJH010000052.1 GCA_026388695.1 Deltaproteobacteria bacterium
GGAGAGATGCTGGGAGACATTGGCATTGGTGGTGTGCACCTCTTTGTGGAGATCGCCCACGGTCATTTCCTTGTCTTGTAACAGGCAGAGGATCTTCAGGCGGATGGGGTGCGACATGGTCTTGAGGAGTTTGGCCATATCGTCGATATGATTGTCCTGCATGGAGCTGTTTCCTTACCTGAAGTTATAAACTGGTACTCTAATCCTGGGCCGCCTTGTCTGTAAACAGAAAAAGCTTACCCTTCCTTTCCTCGTGTCACCCGTACGGGATCATCCACCTCAGCCCTAAGCATCTGCGCGGCATTCCCATTGGCAACTGCCAGTTCAAGGTAGCCGCGGCTGCCGATGAGCGCCAGAACCTGACCGTTCGGCATAGAGGCGTAAGCGCTTGCCAGGCCGGTCACTTGCTGCTGCTTATGAAAGATCTGGATGGATGCCGGATCGGCTGTCAGCTCGGCAAGATCACGCTGGTGGATATTCGTGGTCAGGTTGCCGAAATGATCGATGTGGATCACGGACCCGGCTATGTTGCCATGAATCCGATCAATTTGCAAGGTGGGGGATGCAAGTTTTATAAGTTTTTCCTTAAACGCCCGGATGCCAAGGCGGGAGAGCCCGATGCCATTGGCCAGGGCCGCCGCGATTGGGGCGAGGATATCGCGGCCATGGAAGGTGTTGCTCAGCGGAGCAAGATAATGCTCTGGGCAATCGAGGCAAATGGCTTCTGTAAAGAGAGGGTCGTGCAGAAAGGGACTCAGGATGCCGTTGTCCGGTCCGAGAAAAAACTGGTCCATGGCCCGAACCGCCAGGAGCTGCCTATTTGTGCCGACCCCAGGATCGACAATGGCCAGATGGATGGTGCCCTTGGGGAAATACGGGGCTGCCGCCTGGAGGATAAAGGCGGCCTGCCGGAGATCCTGGGGTCGGATGGTGTGGCACAGGTCGATGAGTCGCGCCTGCGGAGCCAGACCGAGGATGACTCCTTTGAGTACGCCGACGTATTCATCTTCCAGGCCGAAATCCGTGGTTAGGGTGATAATGGCAGGCATGGCGTCATCCCTCAATGGACAAGGCGGGAGACCCCGACCATCTCGGTGCGGGTGCGCAGTTGGCTCTGGTAGCGGCGCAGGGCCTCCACCGTGGCCGGGTAGGGGTGGCCGATGCCCACGGCCTGGCCATGCTCCCCGGCGAGCCGGATCAGGAGGTCAAGCTGGGCCATGATCTTGTCCGGGTTCTGGTCGTTGTCCAAGAAAACGGTACGGCGTTCTGCCTTGACGCCCATTGCAAGGGCAAGATCATAGGCAACGCTGTCGGCGGCGGTCACGCTGTCCAGGAAAAAAAGGCCGCGTGTCCGCACCATGGCCAGCAGGGTCCGCATGGCTTGGGGGTTGGCGGTGAAACGTGAACCCATGTGATTGTTAACTCCTATGGCTTTGGGCACCGCTTGCAGGTCTTCGCGGAAGCGGTCCTGCATGGCATCCGGGCCCATGGCCGTGCTCAGGGCGCCAGGGCCGGGATTTGCTTTCGGGTCCATGGGCTCAAGGGGCAGGTGGAGGAGGATGTCGCGGCCCCTGGCCTGGGCCTCCTGTTGCAGCTCATCGGAAAACGGGGTGAAGGGCAGGAAGGCGAAGGAGAGGGGTAGGTCGAGGGCGAGGAGGGCCTTGCCGGTATTTTGCCGGTAGCCCATATCGTCGATGACGATGGCCACAAAGGGTCTGTCCGTGAGAGGTTTTTTCTCCGCCTTTTTTGGGCGGGTTGCGACTGGTGGTGCCTGGTGGGGCAGGGCAGGCTCTTCGTAAAGTGGCGCAGGCAGCGGTTCTGTTTCCTGGTGCAGGGGCTTTTTCTTGGATTGCCCACTCAGCACGGGCAACGTGGTTCCCGGCTGCGTGCCGGGATAGAGCACCATGAAATAGAATCCAGCAGCCAGGGTCGCGGCCACAAAAAGAAAGAGGCAGAAGAGACCAAGGCGGCGGCCCGACTTTTTTTTCGAGCTTTTCCGAGCGGATTTTTTCGGAGAAACCTTGGGCATGCCTACTTGTCCCGGTTCAAGACATAATGGGCTAGGCCGGTCAGGGGCTCCTTTGCCGCGGCCTCGCCAAAGATGGCCAGCCCGGCAAGGGCTTCGGCGAGCAGTGATTCAGCCTGCGCCCTGGCCAGGGCAAAGCCCTGATGTTTTTCTATCAGCTCTTGGGCTGTGGCCAGTTTCCGGCTGCGCTCCTGCGGGGTTGCCTTAAGCAGTCCGATCAGCACCTCGCGGTCTACGGCTTCGGCCCGTTCCAGGGTCTTGATCAGGGGCAAGGTCATCTTGCCCTCCTGGAAATCGTTGCCCACGGCCTTGCCGGTTTTGGCCGGGTCGCCGAGGTAATCCAGCAGGTCGTCCACGATCTGGAAGGCCAGGCCCAGGTTGGTCCCATAGGTGCGCAGAGCGAGGCGTTGCTCGGCCGAGCCATGGTTGTGGGCAATGCCCGCCTCGCAGGCTGCGGCAATGAGGGCGGCGGTTTTGCCCATCAGAACCTGAAAGTATTTTTCTTCTGCGATGAGAATCTCGCTGGCGTTGTGCATCTGCATAAATTCCGACTCGACCATGGCGGCGGTGGCGCGGCCGATCAGGGCCATGGCTGTTGGGCCGCCCACCTCGCTGGCCAGGGCCATGGCATGGGCATGCAGATAATCTCCGGCCAGGATTACCGGCTCCATGCCCCAAATGGTGTTGGCGGTTTTCGCTCCCCGCCGCAGGGTGGCATGGTCGATGACATCGTCGTGCAAGAGGCTTGCCGCGTGGAGATACTCAAAGGAGATGGCCAGGCGCGCGGTGTCGGCGGGGGGAGTGCCGACCAGGCTTGCGGTCAGCAGGGTGAGCAGGGGCCGGATGCGTTTGCCGCCCTGGAAGATGGCATGGCGGATGATCTGGGCCAGGAGTGGGCTTTCGACGATGGCCAAATCCTTTTCCATCACCGCGTCGATGCGGCTACCCTGTTCTTTGAAGGTGGCAAGCAGCTCACCGTTGTTCATGGTCGTTCCTCCTGGAAAAAATCCCGAACCGGAGCAATCTCGCGGCAGATCGGGCTTGGGGGCAGGCTTTTCAGGAAGAGTCCGCCGTACTGCTTGCTGAAGAGACGGACATCGCAGATGGCCAGAACCCCCCGGTCGGTGGAGCTGCGCATCAAGCGGCCCACGCCCTGGCGCAGGGTCAGGATGGCGCGGGGAATCTGAAAATCGTAGAAGGGGTTGCCGCCCTCGTTTTTGATCCGATCCATGCGGGCCATAATAACAGGGTCCGAGGGGACTTCAAACGGAAGTTTGTCGATGATCACGCAACTCAGCGATTCGCCCACCACATCCACACCCTCCCAGAAGCTGGCCACCGCCAGAAGCACGGAATGGGTCTGTTCCCGAAACTGCTCAAGCAGCCTGGCCTTGGGCGCCTCCCCCTGCATCAGTATGGGAAAGGGCAGGCGGGCGAGAAGAACCTCGTGGGCGGCGCGCATGGCGCTGATGCTGGTGAAGAGTAGCAGGCTCCGGCCATTGGCGGCTATGATCAGCTCTTGCATCAGTTGCTGGCTGGCCCGTGGAAATTCCCGGTCCGCGGGTTCGGGAAATCCCTTGCCCGGCACGAACAGCAGGGTGCGCTGTGCGTAATCAAAGGGGGTGGCCAGGGTCAAGGTGGGGGTGTCGCTGGGCAGGCCGAGGCGGCTGAAAAAGTAGGTGAAGGTGTTGTCCGTGGTAAGCGTGGCCGAGGTGAAAATCACATTCCTGGTCTGCTCGTAGAGAAAGTCCTGCAGCTCGCTGGCGATGTCAATGGGCGAGGCGGAAAGGGCCACGGTTTTTTCCCGCCGCTCGTACCAGTAGACCGAGGATGGGTTCCGCGCCTCGGTGATGGCGGTGAAGGCACCCAGCATCTCTTCCGCTCTGCGCTGCATGCCCAGCCAGGACTCCCCATTCATGGCTGCTTTGGTTAGTTGATTGCAGAGCCCCTTGATCTGGTCTGCCAGGCGCTGCCGCTCTTCTTCCCAGCCGGGGAAGCGTTCGATGAATTGTAGCAGGGAAAATCGCCCCCGTTCCCTGGGGAAGAGTTCGGTAAAGAGATCGACCTGTTTGGTCAGCGCCCTGGCGGTCTGGATAACCCCTTCCTTGGCGCGGCCCTTCAGATCGGCCTGGGCAGCGGTCTCCAGGTCTTTCACCAGATCGATCACCTGATAATGGCTGAAGGAGGTGCCGAAGTACTGGGTCGCCACCCCTTCCAGATGATGGGCCTCGTCGAAGATCACCGACTCGTAGCGGGGCAGAACCTCGGCATGGCCGAAACGGCGCAGGGCCAGGTCGGAAAAGAAGAGGTGGTGGTTGACCACCAGCAGCTGGGCCTGGCCCGCCTTTTTGCGCAGCCGGTTGATAAAGCAGGCGGAACCGTCCGGGCAGTTGGAGCCCAGACACTGGCTGGCCGAAGCGGTGATCGCCTGCCAGAGTGGGGCGTTGTCCGCCAGCCAGGCCAGTTCGCTGCGATCGCCGGTTTCGGTTTCTTCCAGCCAGTCGGTGACCCGCTGGGTATCGCGGTCATCGGCAAAGAGATTGCGCTGGGGTGAGGCGAGGAACTGATACCAGCGGTAGAGGCAGAGGTAATTTTGCCGCCCCTTGATGCAGAGGGCGTTCAGCCTCGGGGCCAGGTGTTTTTTGATAAAGGGGATTTCCTTGGTAAGTATCTGATCTTGGAGATTCAGAGTGTTGGTGGAAACCACTACCTTTTGGCCGCTCAAGATGGCCGGGACCAGATAGGCCAAGGTCTTGCCGGTGCCGGTGCCCGCTTCAACCGCCAGCATCCCCGGCTGGCCTTGTCGCTCGCCTTCGTCCAGCTCAAGAGTGGCAGCAATGGCTTCGGCCATGCGGAGTTGGCTGGGGCGCGATTCGTAGCCCGGCAGTTTGTTGGCCAGGATGCCGCCTTGGGCAAAGATCTCGGCCATGGCCTCGGACAGGGAAGTGGACATCGGGCTATGCTCTGTGCGGATTCAAGGGGGAGTCTCTCCAGTTGACAAGGGGAAAAGCATTCTGCTAGCCTGATCATGGAGAGAGGATAACGCGCCCAGGTTCGGCCCAGGTCGCGGTCGTGGCTAAAACTTGCTATCTATACCATACGGAGGGGAAATGAACGAAATTAAAAAGATTTTGGTGCCCGTGGATTTTTCGGAGAATTCGCAGAAGATCCTCCGCACGGCCGTGGACTTTGCCGCCAAATTCAAGGCGGAGGTGGTGGTTGTTTTTGTGGTGCAGAGCTTTGACGATTATTCGGGGTTTTTTGTGCCCCATATGCCCATCATCCAGCTGGAGGAAGAGATGGTCAAGAGCGCCACGGAAAAAATGAAGAGTTTTGTGGCGGAAACCCTCAACGGTTCGGTGCCGCATAGCACAGCGATCCTGAGCGGCGATGTGGTCGAGGAGATCAACAGCTTTGCCGGGAAAGAGAAGGCCGACCTGATTGTTATGGGCACCCATGGCTACAAGGGGCTGGACAAAATTCTCTTCGGCAGCGTGGCGGAGAAGATCGTCAAGACTGCGCCCTGCCCGGTGCTGACCATCAACCCCTACCGTTAGCTCAGAACCGCAAGAAGCCCGGTGGCCGCCGAAACCTTTTGCGGTTCGGCGATGGGGGCACCGCAAAGTCTGGCAAAAAGGTCGATGAGCGAGACCCCCTCGTAGGCGTAAAAGCGCATGGCCTTTTCGTTCGGGCTGCCTTTCAAAAAAGGCAGGGCCGCCCGGTTCAGGTCGTTTCCTGCCTCTTGCAACTCTGCCAGCTGTTCGGCGGAGATTGTCCCGCATGCGGCAATCCCCATCAGCAAACTGTTGAAATGCTCCCTGGAACCACAGGTGGCCGCCCTGAATTTTTCAACCAGCCCGGCATCTTCCGCGCCTTGTGTTTGGGTCGGCAGGGCGAGACTGACCAGCTGCCTGGGAGGCCTGCCGAAGAGGGTCTCGTACTCCTCGGCGAGCAGGCCCTGGAGTTCTGCGTGGCTCGTGACCAGCAGGGGGATTTCCGTTGCCTTGGCATCCCGGGCGTAGAGGTGGCCCCAGGCCTTGGCCAGTCGGCTTAGGTTGATGGTTGGCCCGCTCGGCGGTCTGGCTGCGGCAAGCTCCCGTAGAGCCTGTTCCTCTTCCTCGTCCCTCCCTTCTTCTTCTGCCCCTTCGCCCCGGATAGCGGCAAAAAGTTCGGCCTCTTTGCCCGAGATGGCCAGGAACCCCTGGGCGATTTCCCGTTCCTCTTCCCGGTACATCTCCGCCAGCTTCAGGATGAGCATGACCTGCCAGAGTGCTTCGTTTTCTGCCTTGTGAGGATCAACAGGTTTTGCGTCCGAGCGCAGGCGGGACGCCAGCGATCCGACCGAGGCCTCGTCCTGGTCGCCATGTCCGGCGGAAAGAGAGGCCAGGAGCCCGCCATGGAATTCCGCTTCGTGGCCCTTGAGTTCATGGGCAAGGGATTGGAACCGGGATTGTTCTTCTTCGGAAAGCCGCACCGGCGTGTAGCCGGTTCCCGAGTCTTCGTGTCCGGGTGGGGTGGTGTTCTCGCCCGGTAAGGCATAAAAAAAGAGCCCGTCGCATAAAAGCCGAAATGGTTGCAAATCAGCGGGATGGGGACTGGTTTCCGGAGAAAAAAGGGCGGTGAGCGATTGTGTCATTTGTAATTCCTGTTACAATGGGCCGAAATTCTCCCCGGGCAGAGCAGGGGATCATCTGGAAAAATTTTAAAAACAGGCTGCGCATGCAAAAAATACGGGAGCAGATTTCTCTGGCTATCCTGGTTGTCGTCTATCTGTTGGCCAGTGTCCGGTACTTTCCCGGGCGGGCCATGCATTCAATGGTGGAAACGCTGATCCATGTGCTGTCCGTGGCGCCGATCAACCTGGGTGCCACGTTGGTGATTGTTGCTGTTTTGCAGCGCTTGGTCAAGGAGCGGTTGCCGTTCAGCAGAACCCTGCGTCTCTTTCTCGTGGTGGCCATTTGCCTAGAGTTTGTCTTGGGGCTTGCCCATTTTTTTGAGATGAACGGGGTTGTCTAGATATACCAAAATCACGACCGACAGCTAAACGAGCGCAAAGCGAGACTGCGAAACAGATACGGTGGTGCTGGGTGGCTACCGGATCAGCGAGTTGTTGGTGTGCCAACCGGAAGGTGCCGTAGTGTTGGGCAGGACGATGGATTTTTTGCCCAACACCGTGCCGGGGTTGGTCACTGTATTGCAGCCGGTCTGAACCTTGTCTCCCAGGATTGCCCCGAATTTACGCAGGCCCGAACTGATGGTGCCAGCCGGGGTTTTCACCGGGACGTCCCCTCCGCCGAAGCGCAGGTTGGCCAGCTTGGTGCCTGCCCCCAGGTTCACCTCGTTGCCCAGGATGCTGTCTCCCAGATAGGCGAAATGCCCGGCCTTGGCGTCGTCAAGGAAAATGGCATGTTTGACCTCGGTGACATGGCCGACCACGCAGCGGGCTCCCACCAGGCAGTGGCCGCGCAGATACGCGCCCTGTCGGACTTCGCTCTGATCCCCGATGATGGTCGGCCCTTTGATAAAGGCCCCAGACTCAACCAGCACCCCCTTACCGATACTGAGCGGCCCACCAGCCAGCACCACCCCGGCCATGAGCACGCTGGCCCCGTCCAGAAGCGTGCCCTCGCGGAACACTTTGAGCTTGCCCTTGGTCGCGTCGCCGAATTCGATAGTGAGGTCTGTGGCTTCGATGAGCATAGTCTCATGGAGAACCAGGGTGGCAGGGAGCGGGCCGGGATTCTTCGGCCAGGCGACCTGCGGCCAGGGGTATTCAGCCATGTAGGCCTTTAGCCGTCCCAGCGCCTGCCAGGGATATTCCTCCGCCACAAAAAGAGCGGCGTGGGCATAGCGGCTCAGATCAAAAAAAGAAGCGTTTGTGAGGTTCATCAGGGTCGGTTGCCGGTTGTTTTTTGTTGGCCGTCATGGCATGATTATATAAATGATGTCTTCCGCTCCGGGCTGGATGTTTTGCCGGTTGCTGGCCTACTATGGTGTAAAACACCGATTTCTTCAAGCATATTTCCGGGCTGGTCCCGCCCTGCGGATATCGTCTTGACTTCACGGAGAGGGGTGCTTATGTTGCCACCACACTTGAACCCTTGTTCTTTCCGGCAAGGCCGGTTTGCTTATAAAATATAACCTGGAGGCATGTTGTGGATATTAATGATTCCATGACCTCAGAGTTGAACGATTTTCATGATTCCGA